>JBEBXB010000079.1:0-8822 GCA_040391885.1 Conexibacter woesei
TTCTGCGAAATACTCGTCGCTGTGGCCTTGGTCGAGGACAGCGTGGTGGGACTCCTGCGCAGCGTTCCGCTGTTCGCAGAGCTGGATGAAGGGGAACTCGAGAGGTTCTCCCGCGTGGCCGTGCCCCGGACCTTCCCCGAAGGAAGCAGGGTCTTCCACGAGGGTGACCACTCGGACGCCTGTTACATAGTCAGGAGCGGCACCTTTCGGGTGACCCGCGAGCACCCCGACGGCCGCGCGATAACGCTGGCCACGCTCGGTCCCGGCGACATCGTCGGCGAGCTGGCGATGCTCGACGGCGAGGTGCGATCCGCGTCGGTCGAGACTCTCGGCGGCGACGGCGAGCTGATCGCCCTGCCGGCCAAGGACGTGCGCGCCCTGCTCAAGAAGCATCCCGACATCACCGTGAAGATGGTCGCGGCGCTGACCCGCCGCCTGCGGGCGGCCAACGAGCGGATCTCGCGCCAGTCCTTCCAGACGGTCCCCTCGCGGGTGGCCGGGGTGCTTTCCCAGATGGTCGACGAGGAGTCCGGCGACGGTGAGCGGGAGATAACGATTCGGATGAACCAGGCCGACCTTGCGCAGCTCGCCGGTACCTCCCGTGAGAGCGTCAGCCGCTTCCTGGCCGACCTCGAGCGTTCCGGAGTGGTCCGGGCCGGTCGTGGCCAGGTGACGATCCTGGAACCCGCCAAGCTCGGCAACTACATATTCTAGGCCGACATGTCCTCCGGTCTCTACGCTCTGAACTTCTACTCGCCGCTGTTCGTGGACCAGCTCAAGCGCGGCCGCAAGACGGCGACGATCCGGCTCGGCGACAAGTCCGCGAAGTACCAGCGCAGCCAGATCGTGTGGGTCACCGTCGGTTCCAGGCATTCGCGGCGGGAGAAGATCTTCTCCGCGGTGATCGACGAAGTCGAGGTCAAGCGGCTCTCCGACCTCTCACCCCGGGATGTCGAACGCGACAACCCCGAGTTCCGGCGAGTCGAAGAGACCCGGGACTTCCTCGAGAAGATCTACGACCGGCCGATCGGTCTCGACGACGAGATCACGGTCGTCCACTTCTCGCAGGTGATCGAACCAGGACTCGGGTTCGGCAACATGCCTTCGCCCAACTGATGACCGAGCCGGCCGGCGAAGGTGGCCCGGCGGCCTTTCACCTCCAGTCCGGATGGCAGCTCGAATGCCCGCGCGAGCGGGTCTGGGATGAACTCGTCGATTTCCACACTTGGCCTGAGTGGTGGCCGGGCCTGAAAGAGGTGATCGAGACGATCCACGGCGATCCCGCCGGGATCGGCCAGAAGGCGACCTCGGTCTGGCGCGGACCGGTCGGGTACTCGCTGAAGATCATGATCGAAGCGGTCGAAAGGGTTCATCCCGAGTTCCTGCGCGGGGTGGCCTCCGGCGACGTGATCGGCGAGGGTACTTGGCGACTGACCCCGATCGAGGCAGCCGAGAACGTCTGGACCGGGGTCGAGTTCGACTGGAACGTACGGGCGAATCGCCGGTGGATGGAGGTCCTCGCCCCGGTGGCCCGGCCGCTCTTCGTCAGCGGTCACGATCACATCATGGAACGCGGTGCAAAGGGTCTTGCCGATCACCTCGGCTGCGATTTGCGGGGCTTTTCGGCCCTCGTCCTCTGAGTTGCGGAGATAGGTGCGGAGATCCTGAGTGATCGCGACTCAGCTTTCTTTTGCCGGTTGACCTTCTGTTCACGACCCGCCGCCTCCGAACGTGTAATGTTCCCCCGGTTGGCACTCTCATGTCGAGAGTGCCAAAAGTGGGCGGTCGGACCAGTTCGGGCCACCCCACGGACTTAGCGTCAATCCCAGTAAAAGACACAACGGAGGTATCGAATGAAGCTGAAGCCCCTCGGGGACCGGCTGATCATCAAGCCGGTAGAGGAAGAAGAGACCACGGCAAGTGGGCTCGTTCTGCCGGAAACAGCCAAGGAGAAGCCGCAGAAGGGCACGGTAGTTGCCGTCGGCGACGGCGCCATCGCTGAGGACGGCACCCGCCGCCCGCTCGATGTGGCCGAGGGCGATGAGGTCCTCTACTCCAAGTACGGCGGAACCGACATCACGGTCGAGGGCGACGAGCTGCTCGTCCTGCGTGAGTCGGACATTCTCGCCAAGGTCCAGCAGTAATCACTCTTACCCAGACTTCCAGGAGGTAAAGGAAAAATATGGCTCACAAAGAGCTGAAGTTCGCAGAAGAAGCCCGTGGGGCCCTGCAGGCCGGCGTTGACGCCGTAGCCGACGCAGTCAAGGTCACCCTCGGCCCGAAGGGTCGCTACGTCGTTCTCGACAAGAAGTTCGGCGCCCCGACCATCACCAACGACGGCGTCACCATCGCCCGCGAGATCGAAGTCGAAGACGTCTTCCAGAACCAGGGCGCCCAGCTCGTTCGCGAAGTCGCGACGGCTACCAACGACGTCGCCGGTGACGGCACCACCACCGCCACCCTGCTCGCGCAGATCATCGTCCGTCAGGGACTGAAGAACGTCGCCGCCGGGGCCAACCCGCTGGCGCTGCGCCGCGGCATCGAGAAGGCCGTCGACACGGTCGTCGAGAACCTCCGCACCAAGCAGTCCGCCGAGATCAACGGCAAGGACCAGATCGCCCGCGTCGCCGCCATTTCGGCCGCTGACGACGAGATCGGCAACATCATTGCCGACGCGATCGAGAAGGTCGGCAAGGACGGCGTCGTCAACGTCGAAGAAGGCCAGACCTTCGGCATGGAGCTCGAGTTCACCGAGGGCATGCAGTTCGACAAGGGCTACATCTCCCCGTACATGGTCACCGACCAGGACCGGATGGAAGCCGTTCTCGAAGAGCCCTACGTGCTCATCGCCAACCAGAAGATCGGTTCCGTCCGCGACGTGCTGCCCGTGCTGGAGCAGGTCATGCAGGGTGGCAAGCCGTTGCTGATCGTCGCCGAGGACGTCGAAGGCGAATGCCTGGCGACCCTGGTTGTCAACAAGCTGCGTGGCACCTTCACCGGTGTCGCGGTCAAGGCTCCGGGCTTCGGCGACCGCCGCAAGCGGATGCTCGAAGACATCGGCATCCTGACCGGTGGCGAGGTCATCACCGAGGAAATGGGCCTCAAGCTGGAGAACACCCAGCTGACCCAGCTCGGACAGGCCCGTCGGGTCGTCGTCTCCAAGGACACCACCACCATCATCGACGGTGCCGGTGACGCGGAGGCCATCAAGGGCCGGATCAAGCAGATCAAGTCGGAGATCGAGAACACCGATTCCGAGTTCGACCGCGAGAAGCTCCAGGAGCGTCTCGCCAAGCTGGCCGGCGGCGTTGCCGTGGTCAAGGTCGGCGCTGCTACCGAGACCGAGATGAAGGAGAAGAAGCATCGCGTCGAGGACGCTCTGCAGGCTGCCCGTGCGGCGCTTGAAGAGGGCATCGTCCCCGGTGGTGGTGTCGCGCTCCTCAACGCCCAGCAGGCGCTGGACGTCGATCAGCTCGAAGACGCCGATGAGCGCACCGGTGCGACCATCGTCCACCGCGCACTCGAGGAGCCGGTCCGGCAGATCGCCGAGAACTCCGGTCTCGAGGGTTCCGTCGTGGTCAACAAGGTCCGCGAGCTCAAGCAGGGCGAGGGCCTCAACGCCGCGTCCGGCGAGTACGGCGACATGGTCAAGGCCGGCGTGCTCGACCCGACCGTCGTCACCCGCTCCGCGCTCCAGAACGCCGCGTCGATCGCCAAGAACATCCTGGTGACCGAGGCGATCATCGCCGAGCCCGCCGAAGAAGGCGGAGGCGGCATGCCCGCGATGCCCGACATGGGTGGAATGGGCGGCATGATGTAAGCCGGGCGGGCGAGCGGTTCGAGTCGCGGCTGCTTCAGCCGCGGCTTCGGGCCGCTCGACTGCCCGTCGGGGGAAGAAGCTTTCTCCCTTTTCAAAGGCCCCGGTGATCCGGGGCCTTTGTTCTTTAAGATCGCCCGGTGCTCGCTCAACGCTTGGCCGCGCAGGGTCTCTCCGGCCCGGGTTTCGACTCTGCTGGGGGTGTGGTCGAGCGCCTGCTCGCGGTCCAGGCGCAGGATCGGCGAGGATTTCGGCTGGCGGTGCGTTCGCGCACCCACGGGCTTTCCGTGTCCGACTTGGATCGGGCGTTGAGCGAAGACCGATCTCTGATCGTCTCGTGGCTCAATCGCGGCACTCTCCACCTGGTCCGCAGCGAGGATTATTCGTGGCTTCACGCCGTGATCGCCCCGCGGCTCGTGAGGGGGAACGCCCGCCGGCTCGAGGAGGAGGGGGTCTCACCCGCGCAGGCCGAACGAGCCGCGGAACTGATCGAGGCATCGCTCGGAGCGGGCGGTCCGTCGACCCGGGCCGGGCTGCGGGAGCGGCTCGACACGGCCGGGATCCCGACTGCCGGACAGGCTCTCTACCACCTGCTCGTATTCACGGGCCTGCGCGGCGCGATCGTCCGGGGGCCGATGGTCGAGGGCGAGCAGGCCTTCGTCCTGACCGAGGACTGGCTCGGTCCCCAGCCCGATGTGGACGTCGAAGCCGCCCTGGCGGAACTGGCCCGGCGGTATCTCGCCGGGCACGGCCCCGCCTCGGACAGGGATCTTGCCTACTGGATGGGAATCACCCTCACTCAGGCCCGTAGGGGACTCAAGGCGATCGGCGACGAGCTGGTCGAGGTGCCCGGCGGGCTGATCGACCTGAAGAAGCGGAGCGCCTCAGCGGACGGCCCGGCTGGTTCGCCGGATGGCACGGCCGATCCCGGCCCTCCTCCTCCTCGACTGCTCGGGCCGTTCGATCCGGTGCTTCACGGTTGGCCCTCGCGCGAGTTCCTGATCCCGGCGGACAAGGAAAAGAGCATCGTCACAGTCAACGGCCTCTTTCGCGCCACGATCCTGGTGGATGGCCGCGTCGTCGGCATCTGGAGGACGAACCGGGGCGAGATCGAGCTGGAGCCCTTCGCGTCGCTGAGCCGAGACACGCTCGCGGTCCTCGAGGAGGACGCGGCCGCAGTCAATGCCTACCTGGCCGGATAGCCCGACACACTTCCCCGACCTGACCCCCGGCCCACTTCTCCGACCCTGATCCCCAAACCTGCCTCTTTCGAGCCTGCCGTCCACGAACATGCCTTTTTAGGCATATGGCGCCCAAAAGGGCCGGTCGCGAAGCGAGCCCCGGCTTGAACCCGCCCTTCTAGGCGTATGGCGCCCAAAAAGGCAGGTCGTGAGATGCGTGCGCACGATCGGGCCCCGGGTCCGTTCACCTGGGATCAGGGGGTTACGTGCTTGGTGCCGGCATGGGCGAAGGCGTAGGGCGCGTAGCGGGAGTCCTTCCAACGGTTGCGGAGGACCCTGGTCGCGTCGGGGTAGAGCGTCGGGTCGTACCGGTTCGGCGGGATGCCGGTGCCGCTGCCGAAGCCGCGGTAGTAGACCGTCATTCGGACCCGGGGCCGCTTGTTGATCCAGACGAAGAGCTTGCGGGGGAAGGTCAGCTGGTCCCGGCCCGCGACGCCGAACTCGGTCATCGAGATCGGCTTCTTCCGCCACGGCTTGCCCTTGAAGAACTTGTTGAGGTCCTTCCAGTGCGGGTACTCGGAGTAGAAGTCGGTCCCGGCCCAGTCGACGAAGTTGGTCCCGGGCCAGTAGTTGCCGGGCCAGTTTCCCTTCGCCTTCGGCGAGCCGGCGGGGAGCGGGCTCCAGACCATCGAGACGGGCGCGGCCGGCAGGGCAGCAGGTCGTTCGGCCGTGCCGTAGTTGACCCCGGGCATCGCGAGCCGGTTCAGCTTGAGGTCGATCCGCTTGGTCGGCAGGCCGCCGCGGACGATCACCGCGATCCGCCGGAAGGCGCGCTTGTACCAGAAGTTCTGATGATCGCCGCCCTTGAGCCGGCCGTCGCAGGTCACCGCCGTATACGGGTTCAGGCAGCGGTTCGGCTCGCCCAGCGGCCGGATGTAGGCACGCAGCTTCTTCTCGGTGAAGAACCGGTTGATCTCCAGCAGATACTCGTCGCCGAGACCGAGGGCGATCTGCCGGGGAGTGATCAACTCAGCCCGGGTCTCGTCGTCGGCGGTCGAGATGTGGAGCATCGGCCGCACCCCGAGGGTGCGCCAACGAGCGAAGGCCCGGTCGAGGCCATTGCCCCAGGGATGGAAGGTCTGGAGCACGGCCGGGTGCTTGCCGCTCATCTTCTCGAAATCCCGGAACCCGTTGACCGTCCCGTCATCGCTGACCCCGGTGAAGACCTTGCCCTTGTTCGGGCCGAGGACCGCAGCGGAGGTCGGTTGCGGGGAGCTGAGGATCGCGACGGCCCCGAACAGGAGCAGCGCGAAGCAGGCGGACATGCGCATACCTGTGGAAACAGTGCGCGGGGCCGGAGTTGCGGGCGGCGGTTCGATCGGCTCAGGCCGGATCGGAAAGGACTTCCGCCATCGAGCGAGGCGTGACCCCGAGCGATTCGACGTCCCGGGTGCCGTTGGGGGAGACCATCGAGACCCGCATCAGCTCCGCTTCCTGCCACGTGGCGAAGACGTTCTCGCCGAAGACCCGGTGAAGCGCGGTCAGGCCCAGGTGGACCAGGGGCAACGGGATGTGGAGCAGGGGTCGGGGCCGGCCGGCGAGCCTCCCGACCAGATCCGACATCTCGTTGTAGGTCAGTGTCTCCGGGCCGGCCAGGTCGAACTCGCCGGGATCGCGTCCGCAGGAAACCTCGACCGCACGGGCGACATCATCGGCCCAGATCGGCTGGTAGCTGGATCGGCCGTCCCCGGAGACAGGCATCACCGGCAGGAATGAGAACCTCCGCATCAGGGTGATCCAGGGATCGGAGTGATCGAAGACGATCGAGGGGCGGAAGATGGTGGTCTCCAGCGACGAGCCCTGCACCGCCTGCTCGGCCGTCCACTTCGCCCGGAAGAACCGGGTCCGTTGAACCGCCGAGGCATTGAGGGCGCTGAAGAAGACGAACCGTTTGACTCCGGTGCGTTCCGCGGCTTCCAGCAGCCGCACGGTGGCCAGGCCGTTCAGTTCCTCGACCGGATGGGGTGGCTGATCCCGGATTGAGGCGGCCAGGTGGATGACCGTGTCGACCCCCCGCATCGCCTGCCGCAGCATGTACGGATCGGAGAGCTCCCGCAGGTCGCCCATCGTGATCTGGACGTCGACGCGGTGGTCGCCGAGCTTCCGCGGTTCGCGCACCAAGCACCGGACTTCCTCGCCCGCAGCAAGCAGCCGCGGCAGGAGTCGGGACCCGATGGAACCGGTGGCACCGGTGAGGAGAATCATCAAGGCGAAGTGTATTGCTCTCCCGGAGACGGCCGTAAATCCGCTTGGGGACCGGCTTTGGCATGCCTAAACAAGCGTTGGCCGGCAGACAACCTCTAAGATGCGGAGTTCTTGGGTTGCGGGTTGGACCGTGACCTTGGCCAATAGATATTCAGGAGCCTCTTTCACATGAGCTACGTCATCGCAGAGCCGTGCATCGGAACCAAGGACAACTCTTGCGTTGAGGTCTGTCCGGTCGACTGCATCCACCCGACCCCGGACGAACCCGGGTACGAAGCGGCCGAGATGCTCTACATCGATCCGGACGAGTGCATCGACTGCGACGCCTGCGTCGAGGCCTGCCCGGTGGATGCCTGCTTCGCCGAGGATCAGCTCCCCGCCGAGTGGGCGAGCTTCGCGGAGCGGAACGCCGCTTACTTCAAGAACTAGCGGCAGAAGATTTGACCTCGGCCGTCGCGCCCGCCAAGGCGGATCGCGGCGGCCGTTGTCGTTGCAGCGGCCGGTCGTCTACTGAATGACCGGCAGCTCTCGGGCGTTGGCTCCGAGCTTCGGCGCTTCCGGCGCGGGAGCCGGGGCGCTTTGCAGGACCGGCAGGTCCCGTGGGGTCGAGGCGATGATCTTGCGGGCCGCGGCGACGATCGCGGCACCGGCCGGTGAATCCGGCTGCTCGACCGCAAGGGACCGTCCTTCGTCGGCCAGCCCCCGCAGCTCCTCCGACAGCGGCACCGTGCCGAGCAGGGGAACCTCGAGCTCCTCGGCCAGGAGCCGTCCGCCGCCCTCGCCGAAGATCGAGAAGGTCTCGCCGGAAGGCGTGGTGAAGCCGGACATGTTCTCGATGACCCCCATCACCTCGAGGTCGACCTTGTCGGCCATCTCGGCGGAACGGCGGGCGACGGACTGGGCCGCGGGCTGCGGCGTGGTCACGATCGCGATCTTGGCCTGGGGCAGGAGCTGCGCCAGGGTCATGGCGATGTCGCCGGTCCCCGGGGGCAGGTCGAGCAGCAGATAGTCGAGCTCGCCCCAGGCGACATCCTCGAGGAACTGCTGGATCGCCTTGTGAAGCATCGGGCCGCGCCAGACGACCGCCGAGTTCTGCTCGACGAAGTAGCCGATCGACATGGTCTTGACGCCGGAGGGCGCCTCCGGGGGGATGATTTTGCGCTCGGCGTTGACGTCGGGCTTGACGTTGATCCCGAGCATGCGGGGGATCGAGTAGCCGTAGACATCGCAGTCGAGGGCCCCGGTCTTGTACCCCTCCGCCTGAAGGGCGGCGGCCAGGTTGGCGGTCATCGTCGACTTGCCGACGCCACCCTTGCCGGAGGCGACGCAGATCACGTTCTTGACCTGGGCCAGCGCCCCGGCCGGCAGCTTGTTCCGTCCCAGCGTCTGCTGGAGGTTCGACTTCTCCTCGTCGGAGAGCACGTCGAAACCGACCCCGACGGAGGTCACACCGGCAACCGAGGATGCCTGTTCGACCACCGCCTGTTGGAAGTGGGAACGGATCGGGCAGCCAGGCGTGGTCAGCGAGACGGTCACGTCGACCCGGCCGTCGTCCTTGA
>JBEBXB010000080.1:0-8780 GCA_040391885.1 Conexibacter woesei
CGCCTGGTGATCATCCGAATTCCCTCGTGCCTTTCTCGTTGATCGCCGACTGCCGCCAAGGTAGTGTTGCCCCCGGTGGTCCACCCGGCCCTCCATTGGCGCTAATCTAACAGAATGTTGATTCACGTCAAGTTTTCATCGATCGGCGGTCCCGTTTCGGGGCAGGTGGCCGCCCTGACCCCGAGGGTCCATGGCCCGGAGGGAGAAAAGGGAGACTGTGATGGCCCCCAAGAATGATCCTGCGGCAATCGGCGGTGTCGGAATCGGTGCTGTTCCCAAGCAGCAGCGCGGGATCGACGTCCGGGACCGTCTCCTGGCCGCCGCCATCAAGGAGTTCAAGGAACGCGGCGTCGAGGACTCACGGGTCGAGAACATCGTCGAGGAAGCCGGGACGAGCTGGGGAACGTTCTTCCGTTACTTCCCGCGCAAGGAGGACGTCTACCTGGTCGAGTGCGCCCGACAGTTCCGGACTTTCGTGCGGCCGGCCTTCGACGCCGGCGTGGCCGACGAGTCGATGGCGATCGAACAGGTCGCCCGCAAGACCTTCGACGAGATGATGGAGCCCCGGGTCAGCCCCCGGTTCCACGCCGAGATGATCAACGAGGCGGTCGGCCATCCCCTGCGGTTCGCGGCGATCATCGGCGAAGGCGAGCTGCCGGTGGTGGCCCTCATCGCCCAACTGATGTCGATCGGCCAGGAACGCGGTGAGATCCGCGCCGACATCCCCGCCCATGTCTGCGCGATGGTCCTCACGGCCGGGGTGATCTTCTCGACCTCCCAGGTCCTGCGCGCGGTCGCCGACGGGCAACTGCCCGGCGAGGAGATCGGCAAGGTCGCAAACCAGGCTTTCGATCTCACCTGGTCGGGCCTGCTGCCTCAGTAGCCGCAGGGGTGCGAATATGTGGCGGTCTGGATGCCCCGCATCCGGCCGTGCGGACGTGGCGGAACTGGTAGACGCGTCAGGTTTAGGTCCTGGTACCCGAGAGGGTGTGGAGGTTCGAGTCCTCTCGTCCGCACCTAATTCGCTCCATTTCCGTGGAGGCTCGACCCTCAGGCGGGAACTGATTTCCTACTCGCTTCTCGACTTCCCGGCGGCGAGCGGCGTCGCTGCCGCTGCCGCCCGACGGGGATAGCGCCCGACCCGGCATCCGGGTTTGAATCTATGATCGGTTCATGGCCGTTGGAGAGGCGAGACCGGGATACGAGCTTTGGCGCCCGAACCGGCACAAGTCCGGTTCCCAGACCACCCGTTTTCTGGCGGTGGTGCTGCTGGTGGCATCGATCGCGTTGATGTTGATCGTCACCCTCGGTGGCTGGTCACTACTGCTCGGTGGGTCCACCTTCGGCGTCATCACGCTGATCTTCTGCCTGGTCTACGTACTGCTCGCGGTGATGATCTTCCGGTGGAGCCGCGGCGCCCTCTCCCTGACGATCGCTCTCTCGGTGCTCCTGGCGATTCTCTGCGGTGTCGGTGCCGATTCCTGGTTCGCGCGGGCCAAGCCCGGATTCGCCGAAGCCGGCCTGCCCAGTGACCTGCTCGGCACCCTCGTCCTGATCCTGATCCCGGTCCAGCTGGCCGTCGCAGTGGTCTGCGCGATCGGTTTCACCCAGGAATGGCATGTCGAGGAAGAACGGCCGATAACCGGCCAAGGCCCCGGCAAACCGATCAACGCCGGCGCCTCCCCGGCCTCCGCCTGACCGCTTGCATCAACCTGGCGCCCGTTCGGAATACACTTTGCGCTCCTGCGGCGGTGGCGGAACTGGTATACGCGACGGACTCAAAATCCGTTGCCCGCAAGGGCGTGTGGGTTCGATTCCCACCCGCCGCATGAGCTTCTGAGAACGGACCCGATGGTGCCCACAGACCCGAACCCCGAACCCGACAAGCCCGGACTCTCACGGCGGGAGCGACTGTTCGGCAAGTCAACGCGCCGGGCGAGTGGTGCCCGGAAGAAGGACAGCGCCAAACGAACTCCCGAGACTGCCGAGGAACGCGCACCGGAGAGACCGGGGCCGCCCCGCGAACCGGCCCCTTCGCGTGAGGACCGTCCGGACACGCCCCGCGAGCGAGGCGATAGCTCAGGCGGCGACCGGGCTCGAGCGGTCACCGGCATCGCCGGCAGCGAACTAGAACGCCGGGCGGCGACGGTGCTCGCCGCCGATCTCGAATCGCGGGGCCGGACCGTCCAGATCCAGGACGTGAAGACCCCGGGCAGCCCCGCCCTGACGCTCGCCGTCCACGCCATCCTCGCGCTCGCCGGCAGCCTGATCGGTTTGTCCTCACCGCTGCTGGGTGCCGGGATCACGCTGGTCACCGCCTTCTCCTTCTACGGGGAGCGCGCCCTCGGGATCCCGCTGATCGGCCGGCTCCTGCCCCGTCGTACCACCCGAAACGTGATCTCTCCCCCGCTGGGACCCGCCTGGGAGGAGGAGATCGACGCGATCTTCGTGGCCGGATACGACGCGCCCGACTCCTACCCCGCCGGAACCTGGCTAGGCCGCCGTTTCGGTGGCCGTCTCACCACGGACCGACTGCTGTTTTGGGGCGGCATGATCCTCACCTTCGTCGCCTTGATGCTGCGCGCCGCCGATGTCGACGGGACGTGGGTCCAGGCGATCCAGGCCGTTGCCGCGGCGCTGCTGCTCGGCATCATCGCTGCCCAGGTCGACCGACGCCTCGCCGGCGAGCCGCTCGGGGTAGATGAGGACCTCGCCCCCGCTCGCGACCTGATCACGGCCCTCGAGGAGGCCGAACGGGATAGCGACGACGGGGGCACCGGAATCGCGATTTGCCTCCTCGGCGCCGAAAGGGCCGACGCGGCGGGTGCCGAAGCGTTCTTCGCCGACCGGCGACTGAAGGTGAAGCCCGACGTCGCGGTCATCGGACTCGTCCGTGGCGCCGAGGGCAGCCGTCCCGAGGTGACCGCCCGCGAAGGCGACCTCTCGACTGTGGCGATGGAGCTCGGCCTGATCGCCGAAAGCCCGCTCAAGCCGCAGAAGGTGATCATCCGGCGCGCCACCGCCGCCGGCCGGGCCCGGCGCCGCGGTGCCCGCGCGATCACGATCGTGGGTCGAGAGGATCTCGGTATCGATCTCGTGCTGGATGCCTTCGACGGGTCCCTGCCCGATGACCGCCCCGACCCGGCTTCCACCGCGACAAGGAGCGAGAGTTGAACCCCCTCTGGTCCCCGACCTCCGAATCCGTCGCCTCCTCCGGCCTGACGGCCTACACGGAATGGCTGCGATCCGACCGTGGGCTCGACTTCGCCGACTACGCGTCCCTCTGGAAGTGGTCGACCGACGATCCGGACGGCTTCTGGCGCTCGATCTGGGATTACTTCGATGTGATCCACGACGGCGAGTTCGAGCGGGCGCTGGGCTCGGACGAGATGCCCGGCGCGAAATGGTTCGAAGGCACCCGTCTCAACTACGCCGAGCACATCTTCCGCGACCGGGACCCCGACGAGGTGGCCATCCTCGCCGCGACAGAGACCGAACCCCTGGCCGAGCTGACCTGGGGTGACCTGCGCTCCCGAGTCGCGGCAGCCGCGGCGGGCCTCAAGGCCATCGGCGTCCGCCCCGGGGACCGAGTCGCCGGCTACGTCGCGAACACGCCGGAGACGATCGTCGCCTTCCTGGCCGTCGCCAGCATCGGTGCGATCTGGTCGAGCTGCTCTCCCGACTTCGGCACCGGTGCCGTGAGCGACCGCTTCTCGCAAATCGAGCCCAAGGTCCTGTTCGCCGTCGACGGATACACATACGGGGGCCGGGACTTCGATCGCCGGCAGGTCGTCGCCGACCTGGTCGAGACGATGCCGTCGATCGAGCGGGTCGTGGTTATGGCGAATCTCGACCCCGAGCCCGACCTCACCCCCATCGCGGAGGCGGTCGGCTGGGACGAGTTCCTTGCCTCCGATCCCGACGCGCCGCTCGAATTCACTCGTGTTCCCTTCGACCACCCGCTCTGGATCCTCTACTCCTCCGGCACGACCGGCCTGCCGAAGCCGATCGTCCAGGGACAAGGCGGCATCCTGCTGGAGATGCTGAAGAAGATGCATCTCCACGTCGACGCGAAGCCGGGGGACCGTGTCTTCTGGTTCACCACTACCGGCTGGATGATGTGGAACTTCCTCACATCCTGCCTGCTCACGAAGGCCGCGATCGTGCTCTACGACGGCAACCCCGGCCACCCGGATATGTCTGCCCTATGGCAGCTCGCCGCCGACGCGGAAGTCACCTGCTTCGGCACGTCGGCTTCGTACCTTTCGGCCTGCATCAAGGACGGCGTCGAGCCCGGCGCCGGCCGCGACCTCTCCCGCCTGCGGGCCGTCGGATCCACCGGCTCCCCGCTCGCACCCGAAGGATTCGACTGGGTCTACGAGCACATCGGGACCGACACTTGGCTTTTCTCGACCTCCGGTGGCACCGACCTCTGCACCGCCTTCGTCGGGGGAGTCCCGACGCTGCCCGTCTCCAGGGGCGAGCTCCAGGGCAGGGCCCTGGGAGCCGCGGTCGAGTCCTGGGACGAAGCGGGTCACCCTCACATCGGCGAGGTCGGCGAGCTCGTCATCACGAAGCCCATGCCGTCGATGCCCCTCTATCTCTGGGGCGACGAGGACGGCTCCCGCTACCGCGACAGCTACTTCGACACCTACCCGGGGATCTGGCGCCACGGCGACTGGATCGAGATCACCGAACGCGGCACGGCGATCATCTACGGCCGTTCCGATTCGACCATCAACCGCGGCGGGATCCGAATGGGCACCTCCGAGATCTACCGTGCAGTGCTGGCCGACGAGGCGATCGCCGACGCCTTGGTCGTGGACGTCCCCAAGAAGGGGACCGAGGGCTGGATGCCCCTCTTCGTCGTGCTGTCCGAGGGAGCGGTCCTCGATGATGACCTGAAGAAGCGGGTCGCGGCCCAAGTCCGAACCCGGTGCTCGCCACGGCATGTGCCGAACGAGATGGTCGTGGTTACCGAGGTTCCCCGCACCCTCTCCGGCAAGTTGCTGGAGGTGCCGGTCAAGCGGATCCTCACCGGCACCCCGGTCGATAAGGCCGCCAGCCGCGACTCGATGGCAAATCCGGACAGCCTCGACTTCTTCGTCGAGTACGCCCGGACCCTGAACCCGGTCTGAACGAAGTCGAACCCGGACTTTCAGGTCTATTTGACCTAAAAGTCCGGGTTCGATCGTCTCCAGGGAAACCCCGGCCCTCGCGCGAGGCCCCGGAGGGGGCTTCGCCGTGAACTCAGCGCCGGTGGCAGTTGCCCTTGAGGATGTCCTTGGAGTCCGCGAGGACGTAGCTGCTGCTGCCGCGGCAGATCACTCGATCCCGCTGGCCGTCGCGGGCGTTGACGAGGGTGCGTCCCTTCGGGGAGGTGATGATGCGGTCGCGGCCCGGGCCGCCGATCAGGAGGGTCCTGCCGGAGGCGTTCGAGCGGATCACGTCGGCACCCGGGCCACCGTTGGCGACGCCGTTCTTCGCGATGATCGTGATCCGGTCGGCTCCGAGCCCGCCGAGGGCGATGCCGCCCTTCTTGACGATCCGCAGACGATCGTTGCCGGGCCCGCCGAACAGCATCCCGCCGTTGCCGCGGGTGCTCATCCGGTCGGCTTTGCGCGTGCCCATCCCGACGCCCTTCGTCTCGAACCGGGACTTGCCGCTCTTGCGGCAGGTCACCTGGATGGTGGCCCGCTTGCCGGCGCGGACGGCACCCGACTTGAGGCTCACCCCGCTCGTCGTGTACTTGAGCGATCGGCTCGAGTTCGCGCCGAAGATCTCGGCGTGAAGCGGAACGGTGCCGCTCGGGCAGTTCACCTTGAGGCCGGCGGGCATCCGCGCCGACTTCTCGATGACGCTGGTACCGGCATCCGCTCCGCCTTCTCCGCTGACTCCGGCCGTCGGGGCCAGGTCGTCAGGAGTGATCGACTCGCCCGTGGTCGGTGCCAGGTCGCTCGAAAGCAGTGATGAACTGGTTGATGCGGAAAGCGGCACCGGATTGTTGGTGATCCGTTTCTTGACCGTCACAGGTTGATTCTGCGAGACCCCGCCGGTGTGACCGCAGGACTTCGCCGCGGCCGGACAGGCCGAGACGTCACCGCCATATGCGGCCGTCAGCACGAAGGTCGCGTCGATTCCGACGGGGGGCGAGGTCCAGATCATCGAGAACTTCCCGCTCTGGATCGGCCCGCCAACCGGCTTGCCGTCCTTCGTCGCCTGGACTCCGTTGACGAGCAGGCCCACCCCTCCGGTTGCGCTGGAGGGCGAGACGGTCCCGGAGATGGTCAGAGGCTCTCCCCCGACTTTGTTGCCCGTGACGCTGTCGATCGTCACCTTCTGGGTGATCTTCTTGATGCTGTTCTTGATCTTGCCGTCACCCGTGGCGCAGTTGTTGTTGCTCTTGATCTGGTCGTCATTCACTCCACCCGTGGTGAAGATCACACCGGTACCGAAATGGCGGGTACTGGTGGCGAAGTTGTTGAACGTGGCCCAGTAGCTGGGCCCGGCTTCCCCCCAGGTCCAGGTGACGGCGTCCTTGTCACTCCGGTAGGCGCACTTCGACTTCACGTTGTAACCCAACGCCGTGTCCGAGGACCAGGTCTTCATGTCCCAGGCAGCGATCGACTTCTTGCTCGACCAGTTATGCACCGCACACTGGTAGGGCGGGTCGTTCTTGGAGTAATCCAGGACGGTCTGGTCGGCGGGACAGCCATCCGCCTGGGCGGCCGGCACGCTTGCCACGAGCGCGACCACGAACAGGCCGGCCATCGCTGTCAGGAGCTTTGTGAGCCTCATTTGTTCCCTCTCGGTTGGTGATTCACAGCAGTCAAAGTTGACGGACATCAACTTATGGTCAAGTTATAGCAGAAGGTGATTCACGTCAACTTTACCGTTGGCGAGACTCCAGCGGCCGCAAGGCGGCGAGGGCGAGCAGGCCCCAAAACCCGACCACCAGGATCGCGCCGATGACGTCGCTGACATAGTGCCATCCCGCCACCACCACCCCGGCCGCGACCACCAAGCCGTAGGCGAGTCCCGCCCCGGCGGCGAACGCGCGAAAGCGTGGCGGGGCCACCAGCCAGAGTGCGAAACCGGCGGAGAAGGCGGCCGTCGTGTGACCGCTCGGGTACCCGACCTCGATGTGATGCGTGGCACCGAAGGCGCCCTGAAGGCGCGGATGCGCCAACGCCGCCTTCATCACCTGGGTGGTGACGTTGGCAGCGAGGACCACCCCGCCAGCGGCCAGCAGATGCCAGGGGCGCCGCCAGACCAGGCCGAGGATCGCAACCGTCCCGAGGGCGATGGCGAGCGGCACCGGTTCGGCCAGGTCCGCGGCAGCACGGAACACCGACTCGCGGAACGAGCCATCGGACGCCAGAAACCGTTCCGTCACCCGGTGATCGAGATCGTTGAACCGGTCCGATCCGTAGAAGAGCAGCGCCAGCATCGCCACTCCGGAGGCGCAGAAGAATGCCGCGGCCAGTAGGCCCCTGACGATTCGGTCCATCCGGAGACGGTAACCGCCGGACCACCGCACGGGCCGCGCGATGTCACCGTCTGATCAGGACTGGGGTTCCGACCGGCATCAGACGCCACAGACGGCGCAGCTCCGGGTTCCGGACCCGTATGCAGCCGTGGGACGGTCGCCCGGGGATCAGGCCAGGCCTGTCCGTGCCGTGAATGCCGATGACGCCGCCACCTGGCCAGTCGCTCAACACCGAGTATGCACCGGTCCCGAACGCCATCGGTCCGTACATTCCGGCGGGCCCGGCCACCCGAAACTTCTCCCGGATCCAGAATCGCCCAGCGGGAGTCGGGGTCCCTGACTTGCCGATCCCGATCGGGGCACGCCACACCCGACGCCCCTTCTTGTAGAGGGTGGCGCGGCGCGCGGACCGGTTCACGATCAGGCTTGTGCGAACCAGATAGAGCGGACCCAGGGCCGACCTCGACAGCCATCCCGTGCGACCGTTCGGCCTCATCGGGATTCGCACCTCGAGCCAGCTCCTGCCCTCCGGGCTACGCCATTTGCGCAGAACCACGTAGACCTCGGGGAAGCCGTCTTCCGTCAACGGATGGGTCGAGGCGATCCGTCGTGAACCTGATGTCGGACGAGCCTTGATCGGGGCTCTGCTCCCCGGATGCGCCCACCGGGTGAGGGTGCGTTCGTTCGAGAGGCGTTTGCTGCCCTTCACCTTCGCCTGATCGCTGGCGACCGCCGGGGTGAGCAACGGCAGGAAGGCCATGCTCGCGAGCCCGAGCCCCGCGGCCAGCACGCAAACGCATAGAACGACGGAACGGGCCGATGATTCGGACCCGTTCCGGAGCGGCGGGGAGCCTCCCCGCGGCTCGTCGTTCACGATGAACGCTCGAGCTGAGATCAGCCGGTGAAGGACGGTCTCGGCACCGCCCTGGCACAGCGACGGAAGCTCCGCCTGTCGACGTCACGCCGGCCGTTTCGATCGACCACGACCAACCGGATCGTGCTCCGGCCTACCTTCAGGCTCCTGACGCCTATCCACGCTGTGAACCGAAAGCGCCGGGTCTGCTTGATCAGCTTGGATCCGACGTACACCCTTGCCACCCTCAATCCGGCGGGTGCTCGAACCCGGAACCTGGCCTTGAAGCCCCGGTTGACACACAGCGACCTGTTCGGGTTGCCGTTGCTCGGACGATTCGAATTGGTCCGGTTGAAAGGGAACCTGGGGATGGTCGCGGTCGGCGGGCCGTTGGAGCCGCCGTTGCCGCCGCCGCCGTTGCCGCCGCCACCGTTGCCG
>JBEBXB010000081.1:0-8776 GCA_040391885.1 Conexibacter woesei
CGTCCACCAACGAGAAAGACCCCGCCGAGACGCCAGTGAAAACCACCAACGCCCCCAGCGGGGTCTTTCGAGAACCACGCGGCAGCTTCAGCCACCAAGCGCCGCCCGGCCGAAACGCCAGTGGAAACCACCAACGCCCACCCGGGCGGCGCGACGCAACAGCCTAAGCCCCAGTTTCGACGGGGACCCCCACCAAATTCCCCCATTCAGTCCACGATCCGTCGTAGTTCTTGACGTCGCTCTGGCCGAGGAGCTCGTGGAGCACGAACCAGGTGTGCGCGGAGCGTTCGCCGATCCTGCAGTAGGCGATGATTGGGCCGCCGTCGTCGCGCAGTACGCCCTTGCCGCCGTAGAGGTCGCGGAGATCCTCGGCGGTCTTGAAGGTGCCGTCCTCCTGGACTGCCTGGGACCACGGCACCGAAGCCGCACCGGGGATGTGCCCGCCGCGCTGGGCGCCTTCCTGCTCGTAGCCGACGGGTGAGATCAGTTCGCCGGAGAATTCCTGCGGGCTGCGGACGTCGACCAGGTTGGTGCCGTTGTCCAGCGCGGCCTTGACGTCGTCGCGGAAGGCGCGGATCGAACGGTCGCCTTCCTTGGTGTTGAAGGTCGTCGGCGCGTAGCTCGGGACCTCGGTGGATGTCTCGCGACCCTCGCCGATCCACTTTTCGCGCGGGCCGTTGATCAGCTTGACCTTGTCGTGCCCGTAGTAGCGCAGGTACCAGTAGGTGTAGGCGGCGAACCAGTTGTTGCGGTCGCCGTAGAGCACCACGGTGTGGTCGTTGGAGATGCCCTTCTCCCCGAAGAGCTTGCCGAAGGCTTCGGCATCGAGGAAGTCGCGCTTGACCTGGTCCTGGAGGTCGGTCTGCCAGTCGAACCCGATCGCGCCGGGGATGTGGGCTTCGGCGTAGAGACCGGGGTTCTCGTCGACTTCGACGATCCGGATCGAATCGTCATTGAGGTGCTCGGCGACCCAGTCGGTATCGACCAGTACATCGTTTGCGTAACTCATTTGCTGTCCTTCCGATTGCTTCTCGATGACCGCGAGGATCCACGTCCAGGGGACCACGGCCGATTCCCCTCATTACCGATATAGGGTAATTCCTATCCGAGTTTAGCTATATGGCGATTTCGGCCCACCCATTAGGCTCCCGGACATGGTTTGGACCGGCGCCCTGATCAGCGTCAACGGAGAGATCTCACCACCGGGGGAAGCGAAGCTGCCGCTGCCCGATGACGGCCTTTTCCGGGGTGACGGCGTCTTCGAGGTGATGCGGGTGTATGACGGTCGCCCCTTTGCCTTCCGCGAGCATCTCGACCGGCTGGAGCGTTCCGGGGCCGTGATCGAGCTGCGACCCGATCGCGCAACCGTCGAGTCGGAAGCGAAAGCTTTGCTCGAACGGTTCGGGCCGGCCGACTGCCTCCTGCGGGTGATCTCCACCCGCAGCGGCCATCGCATCGTCTCGATCGAGGAACTGCCGAGTCACGCCCCGACGATCTCCCTGGCCGGCGTCACCAGCTCGCCGACGGGGATCCTGAACGGAGTCAAGTCACTTTCCTATGCGCTGAACATGCAGGCGACCCGGATGGCCCGGGCCGCGGGCGCCGCCGAAGCGCTGCTTGTGCGTCCGGACGGGATCGTCCTGGAGGCTCCGACCTCGACGATTTTCTGGGTCACGCGAGACGGCCGGTTGCGCACGACGGCCCTGGAGGCGGGGGTGCTCGACTCGATCACGCGCCGCAAACTGGTCGAGCGCCTGGATGTCGAGGAGGGCGAGTTTCCGCTCGGCGACCTCTTCGAAGCGAGTGAGGCGTTTCTCGCATCGACCACCCGTGAGATCCAGACCGTCGAATCGGTCGACGGTCACTCCCTCGATCCCGGCGACGCGCCGGTCACGGCCGCGGCCCGGGCGGCGTTCGCCCGGGCGTTGGTCGACGACGGCATCCTCGCGGGGTCCGGCGACGGCGACCCCCGGCTCGCCTGAGAATCGCTGTCGCGCTCGCCTAGAAGTCGCTGTCGCGCAGATACCACTCGGCGTCGAGCGCGCCCTTGCAGCCGGATCCGGCCGCGGTGATCGCCTGGCGATAGGTGTGATCGACCAGGTCACCGACCGCGAATACGCCGGCGAGATTGGTCTTGGTAGATGCCGGGTCGGTAATCACGTAACCCTCGTCGTCGGTGTCGACCTGGCCCTTGACGATGTCGGAGAGCGGAATGTGGCCGATCGCGATGAAGGCGCCGTCGACCGGGACATCTTCGACCTGGTCGGTTTCGACGGAGCGCAGCCTGACGGTGGCGAGGGCACCGTCCTCACCTGCCACGAACTCCTCCGGCACGTACGGGGTCTTGAGCGCGATGTTCGAAGCCGACTCGGCTCGTTCCTGCATGATCTTCGATGCCCGGAACTCGTCGCGCCGGTGGACCAGGTCCAGGCCGGATGCGAACTTCGAGATGAACACGGCGTCCTCCATGGCGGAGTCACCGCCGCCGATCACCATGGTCGAACGATCCTTGAAGAAGGCGCCGTCGCAGACTCCGCAGGTGGAGACGCCGCGCCCCATGAGCTCCATCTCACCGGGGATGCCCAGCCGCTTCGGCTCGGCTCCCATCGCGAGGATGACCGACTTCGCCTGGTACTCCTCGTCGCCCAGGTAGACCTTGTGAATGCCACCGTCGGTCAGTTCGACCCGGTCGACGTCGTCGCTGACGAACCGGGTGCCGAACCGTTCGGCCTGCTCGCGAAAGCGGGTCATCATCTCGGGGCCCATGATCCCTTCGGGGAAACCGGGGTAGTTCTCGACGTCGGTCGTGTTCTGGAGCTGGCCGCCCCACTGGAACCCTTCGAAGACGAGGGGCTTGAGCTCGGCGCGGGCGGCGTAGAGAGCAGCCGTGTACCCGGCGGGCCCGCCGCCGATGACGATTACGTTCTCGATCTCACTGCTGCTCATTCGGTTCCCCTTGGTTCCAATACTTTACTTTTTGAAGTGTAGCTCACAGCTCCGCCTTGATCATGCCGGGTTGGGGCGGCCGGTCGATGGGAAGCCCCTCCCCCTTCCACTTCCTCACCCGTTTCCGGAGCTGGAAGAAGGCGACGACACCGGTCGGGATCGGCAGCCAGAAGGCGACCAGACGGTAGATCAGGATCGCCGCGAAGACCTCGGCCTCCGGGAACCCGAAGAGCACGAAGACACCGATCATGCCGGCGTCGACCGCGCCGACGCCGGCCGGGACGAACGGGATCAGGTTGGCGACCATGCCGAGGAAGAACCCCATCACCACCACCCCGAACGGCACTTCGATCCCGAAGGCCTTGAACGAAGCCCACAGGATCCCGATGTTGGCCGCCCAGAACCCGACCGCGCCGACCACGGCCAGCCCGGCGCGCGACGGGCCGGTGACCAGCTTGATCGCCGCCCGCACACCCTCGGAGACGGTCGCGGGCACGGTCGCCAGTTTGGAAAGGACGACGATGCCCGGCCGGCGGTCCGCCATGTACCGGATCCGCCGCTCGATATCGGTCGGGACGAGCGCGAGCGCCAGGCCCAGGATCATGACCGCCCCCGCGATCGCCGCCGGCACGATCGTCAGCGAGACCGCGGTGCCTCCGCTCAGCACCCCGGTGCGCAGCAGCACCCCGAAGACCACGATGGCCAACGGGTAGAAGAGATAGTGGAGCACGATGAAGGCGACCATGCGGGAGCCGACGTCGCGCCGCTCCATGCCGCCCTGCCGCAGCGCCCAGTAGGTGAGGACCACACCGCCCGCCCCGCCCGCCGAGAACAGCAGCGTCGCGGCGAACCCGGCCATGTTGATCTCGTAGGCCTCCGTCCAGGTGATCGGAAAGGCCTCGCCGCCGACCACAGCCCGGAACAGGGCTATGTACGTGACGAACGAGAGGACGCAGAAACCGACCGCGATGGCGACGTAGACCGGCTTGGCGTCCTTCAGCATGCCGATCGCGTCGCCGAAGCCGGCCAGCTTCGGGAGGAGGAAGTAGATCCCCGCGACCAGCAGCACGATCGCGACCGTCGTCTGAATCGCGGCCCGGGTCGAAATGACCGGCAGGCCGTCCCCCTCGTCCTCCTCCGGCTCGACCGTTACCTCGGGTGCGGCCGGCTCACGCTCCACTTGCGATCGCCTCGAGTCGCTGGAGTCGGTTGTTGACCAGGCGGACCACCGGACGGGCGAGGGGCTCCCCCTTGCGTACGAGGGCGACGATCGCGGCACCGGCCAGCAGGTCGGTCACGTAGTGCTCGCCGAGGTAGACGAGCGCGAATCCGAGCGAGCCCGCGTATCCCCAGCCGAGCGTCCGCTCGACCTTGCCGCCAGAGTCGCTCAGCAGGATGGCCGCCATCAGCGCGGTCGCGAAGTGGAGCGACGGCATCGCCGCCCAGGGGTTCGAGGCGAGGGTTCCGAACGCGCGAGTCCAGATCGGACCCCAGATCTTCTCGCCGAACTCGATCATGACCCGCTTCACTTCCTCCTCCGTGTACCCGTTCTCCGAGGCCCACCAGGGCGGCGCCGTGGGAACGAGGAAGTAGATGGCGCAGCCGATGTCGAAGACCGCGGCCATCTGCCTGGCCGAGTGAGGGAACCGGTCGTTGCGGCGGATCAGGATCCAGAAGAGGGCGGCGTAAGGCTGGACGAACCAGAACCAGTGGGTCCAGGCCGAGAACTGCGTCAGCTTCTGACCGAACCTGCTGTTGTGGAGGGTCTCCTGGAGGCGGGCGTTGGGAAGGCGGCCGCGGCCTATCCAGCGATCGATCGTGATCGGATACTCGATCCGCAGACGCTCCCGCAGACGCTCCGGATTGTCGTACGGGAGCTCGTGGCTGACCGCGAACGCCCACATCTGCCCAGCGAACAGGGCGAGGTCTCGGCGCCGGGATCGGGGCCACAGCACCGAGATGGCGACCGGCGCGGAGATCGTCGAAGCGACCGTGACACTGGTCGGGATCTTCAGCTGGCGCCTCACATGAGGCACGACGACAGCGGCCGCCAGAGCAGCAAAAGCACCTGCCCGGACGGCGGTGCGGGGACTGGGTACCCGGGACCTGAAGACTCTGGGCATTCTCATCCGGAGACGACAGCGTATGGGACAGTCGGGCGGCAGCGAGCCCGGGGGGCTCCGCCGCGGCCCCGGGGCGGGCCTACGGCCAAGACGCCGCTCGTCCGCCGCTTGCGATTAGAATGGCCCCGCCTTGCTGCCTCGTTCAAGAAAACCCGTGTCTCTGCTCACCGCGCTTGTCGCCGCACTGGTCGGACTGGCCATCTCCGCCGCACCGGCGATGGCTCTTTCGCTGAATCCGGAAGCCGGTTCTCCCGGAATCGAGAAGACCAACACGCTGCACTGGATCCTCTTCATCGTGGTCATCCTCGCGGTGGTCGCCGTCAATCTCGCGATCCTCCGCGCCGCGCGTCCCCGCACCCGCCACCAGGACCGCTCCGGCAGCAAGGCCCCGAGCCAACTTCGGGTCGGCATCGGCCTCAGCGTCGTCGCCCTGGCGATCTTCGTCACGGCAACCGTGTTCTCCGACAAGTCACGCGAGGTCCCGGTCAGCGCCCAGACCGTCGCCGGGCTCGACGAGGGCCAGCCCCTCCCCATCCGCACCACCGGCCAGCAGTGGCTGTGGCGCTTCGACTACCCGAACGGCGCGTTCAGCTATCGCCGCGTGGTCGTGCCGACCGGCGTGACCGTCGCCCTCCAGCTGCGGTCGATCGACGTCGTCCACGGTTGGAACGTCCCGTCGCTCACCGGCAAGGCCCAGGCCGTCCCGGGCAAGACCAACACCATCTTCTTCCGCGCCGACGAGGAAGGGACCCACACGGGTCATTCCTCGGTCCTCAGCGGCCAGGGATACTCGACCATGCAGATCGAGGTCGACGTGGTCTCTCCCCACGAGTACGAGAGCTTCATCGCCCAGCAGAAGACCGACATCCAGGATGCCCAGGACACGGTCGAGAACGAGATTGCGAGCAAGTAAGCACCCATGAGCACCTACCCCACCACCGTGCCGCCGACCCGTCCGGAAGTCTCCAGCTCCGGTCCCAAGTCGCGTCCCGCCCGCTGGATCGAGCTCGCCACCAGCCCCGACCACAAGGTCATCGGGCTGATCCTGATCTCGGCCGCCTTCGGCTCCGCCTTCCTGGCCGCGCTCGAGCTGCTGCTCACGCGGGCCCAGCTCGCCGTTCCCGAGAACGTCTTCCTCAACGCGGTCACCTTCGACCGGTTGCTGAGCGTCTACGGCACGACTTCGGTGTTCCTGGTCGCCCTGCCTTTGGTGCTCGGCCTCCTCTACTACGTCGTCCCGCTCCAGATCGGCGCCCGCGGCACCGCCCTTCCCCGCCTCGGTCAGATCGGCCTCTGGCTGTTCATCTTCGGCGGCTTCCTGCTTTACGGATCGTTCCTCTTCACGCCGCCGGAGGCGGGCATCAATCCGCTTCCTCCGTTCTCCGAGCTGGCTTTCACCCCGAACAACGGGGTTGACGTCTGGATCGGCGCCACCGGCCTGGTGACCCTGGGCCTGCTGCTCGTCTCGATCGACCTCTTGACGACCCTGCACAACCTCCGCGCTCCCGGCATGGCCTGGCGCCGCGCGCCCTACTTCACGTGGGCCGCCGCGATCATCACCTGGCTGTTCGCCGTCGTCGCCCCGATCATGCTCGCCGCGATCTCGATGCTGATGATCGACCGCCGTTACGGTGGCGGCTTCTTCGCCGGCTCCGAGGGCGGCTCGCCGATCCTGTGGCAGCACCTCAGCTACATCTTCTTCACCGCCGTCTACATGATCATCGCGGTCGGCTTCCTCGCCGCCATCGCCGAGATCATCCAGACCTTCACCGGCCGTGAGATCCAGGGCCGCAAGGCCGTCATCGGGTCGCTCTTGGCGATCGCCGTCATCGGCACCCTCGCCTGGACCCAGAACATGGTCACCGCGCCGATCCCGAGCGGCTGGAAGTACTACGGCATGATCATGTCGATCTCGCTGATCGTCCCGTTCGGCCTGATCTTCTACAACCTGATCAGCACCGTCGCCGCCTCCGACTTCCACATGCGGGCACCGTTGCGGTTCGCCCTCGGAGCCCTGTCGCTGGCTTCGATCGGGCTCGCCGTCGAGGTCGTCCACTCGACGGTCGCGATCGGCACCCAGCTCAGCGAGACTTACGACGCCTGGGCCGCCACCCACTTCGCCCTGATCGGCTTCGTCATCTTCGGCGGTTTCGCCGCGGTCAGCTACTGGTACCCGAAGATGACCGGCACCCAGCTGAACGAGGACCGGTCCCGGATCTCCTTCCAGGTGATGTTCCTCGGCGCCGTCGTCGCGCTGCTGCCGCTGTTCGCCGCCGGACTCGGGGGCCAGGTCACCGACGCCTACCGGTTCTACGCCGACCAGGGCGTGAACGCCTGGAACTTGATCGCCTCTATCGGCACGCTGATCCTGTTCGTCGGCATCATCCTGGCCGTCGGCAACCTCATCAAGAGCCGTGAGGAAGAGCCGGCTGCGACCCCGGATCCGTGGGGCGGCGACTCGCTCGAATGGCTGGCCCTCTCGCCGCCTCCGGCCCACAACTTCGACGTCCTCCCCGATGTCCGCGGCAACCAGCCGATGCGGGACATCCGGGAGGCCATTCAGCGCCGGGACTCCGAGGCCAAAGCGCCCAGCGAGTCCCAGCCGGTAGCCTGACTCACATGATTGAAGGTGCCGACGCGCGCTCCTCGCGCATTCGGCAAGACACCCCGGCGGCCCGTAGCGGGCTGCGTTTCGACGTGGTCCCGTTGATACGGGACTACGTCACGTTGACGAAGCCGCGGATCATCAGCCTCCTGCTGCTGACGACGGTGGCGACTATGTTCGTCGCCCGGCCCTCCGGCCTGGCCCTCTCCACCATCCTCTGGACCATGCTCGGCGGCTACCTGGCCGCCGGCGGCGCCGGGGCGATCAACCACTACATCGATCGCAACCGCGACGCCCGCATGACCCGGACGAGCTCCCGACCCCTCGCCAACGGCAGGATCAAGCCACTCCACGGGCTGATCTTCGGGATCGTGCTCGGCGTCCTCGCCTTCTTCCAGCTCTGGCTCACCACCAACCTGCTCGCCGCATCGCTCGCGATGGTCGGGCTGCTCGGGTACGTCTTCCTCTACACCCTCTGGCTGAAGCCGCTGACCCCGCAGAACATCGTCATCGGCGGCAGCGCCGGGGCCGTTCCGCCCCTGGTCGGTTGGGCCGCGGCTTCGGGGGCGCTCACTTGGGATGCCTTCTGGCCGTTCGCGATCATCTTCTTCTGGACCCCGCCCCACTTCTGGGCGCTCTCGCTGATGATCAAGGACGACTACGCCAAGACCGGCGTCCCGATGCTCCCCGTGGTCAAGGGCGAGGCCGAGACCCGCCGTCAGATCCTGATCTACACGATCTTCATGGTCGGGTTCACCGTCGGCCCGTCATGCACCGGCCTGCTCGGGCCGTTCTACCTGTTCTCCTCGATCGCACTCGGAGCCATCTACGTCGGCTTCTCGTTCGCCCTCTGGCGGAATCCCAACCCGGGGATCATCCTCAAGGCCTACCTGTACTCGCTGGCCTACCTGGCGTTGCTGTTCGTCGCCATGGCCGTGGACGCCGTCTCGTAGCCGATTCACGCAGCCGGGCCGTCCGCCCGAGCCGTCCTCACAGCCGTCGCTCCTGATAGAAATACGCCCATGGACCGCAAGATCTCCAAGTCGAATTTCTCCACCGGCATGCTGCTCGGCGCCGGCTCCGCGGCGGTCTTCGCCCTGAC
>JBEBXB010000082.1:0-8640 GCA_040391885.1 Conexibacter woesei
GAGCCAGGGTGGTCGAACCGATCGCTTCGTTGCCCTTGGCCAGGGCGACGCCGGGCCGGTTGGGCAGGACCCGCGGGGCCGGCTTGGTCACGAGGCCGCCGAGCGCCCCGGCGGTCTCCTGGACCGGAATCCGGAGGTCGACGTCGGCAACCGTCACCGGCTGCTGGTCGTTTGACGGACGTCCGAAGTTGCCCAACGGGGCACTCGCGTCGGATCCACCGTCATACGGCAGCAATTCCAGGCGCAGTACGTGTCCAGCCTCGACCTTCCAGCCGTTCGACTGGAGCTGGAACACCTGGTAGCCGGAGTTCGCCGGACGCCAGATGGCGCGGTTGACCAGGGTCTTGCTCGTGCCGTCGGGCGAGACGTCGACGAGGCGGGCGGCGAGCTGCGAGTTGGCACCGCCGACCGTGACCTTGGCAACCAGGGTCGGGGCGCCCATCACGGTGAACCCACCGGCCGGGGCCGGGGACAGCTCGTAATTGGCGGTACCGGCTTCCTTGGCTCCGGCGGCAGCGGTGCAGGCCTGTCCCGAAGGGGACGGGTTGAACGCGGCGCCGACGGCGCGGTCGCCACCGTTAGGGGAGACCGTCTGGGCGGCCTTGTCGGTCAGACGGATCTCGCCGGGCGACTGTGAAGCCCAGTTCGCGGTTACGAACGGACCGGCTGCGGCTTCCGCGTCGGGGCAGGTCTGCGTGAACGTGGTCACGTCCTGCGCCGGCTTGGTGCCGGTGCCGGAGAGGTAGTGGTCGACCCACTTGTTCTCGAGGTCGGCGAGGGCCGAGTTCACGCCCGCCTTGCTCTGGCCGCGCATGTGGCCGAAGGAACCGAAGAACAGGGCGATGTCCGCATTCGGGTACTGGGCGATGGTCCGGTTGTAGTACCGGGTCGCCTCGCCCGCCGGGAACAGGTCGTCCGTGAATCCGGAGGAGATCAGCAGCGGCGCAGGGGGCTGGCTGTGATCGAGGTAGTAGGAGGAATGGTGCTTCTGGATCTCGTCCAGCATCGCCTGGGCCTCAGGCTTGCCGTCATACGGCTCGCCGGCATCCATGAAGTTCTTCCACCCGATCAGGTCGGCCGACGGCTCGGTGCCCGCGGGGGCGTAGTAGCCCGAGGACAGGAGTCCGCTGACGAAGAGCCCGTTCACGTAGGACTGCTTCATGACTCCAAACCGGCCGTAGTAGGAGGCATCCCGGATGTAGTCGATGTTGCTTCCGTTCGGGACGAGTGAGTAGGAGAGGTCCGTCCACGGGATGTTCGGAGTGGCGACAGCCAAGCTCATCGGGGTGCCGTTCGGGCTCTTCCACGGGGCGTAGGTGCTGTCGGGGAGCATCACCCGGTCCTTGAGGGCTGCCAGGGCCATCGACATGCCGCCGCCGTAGGAACCGCCGGTCGCCGCGATCTTGGTCGGCTGGACCAGGCCCTCGTCGACGAGCTTGCCGGCGAAGAGCTGCGCGTCGCGAACCTCGTACCGGGTGTCGTCCAGGCGGACGAAGCCCTTGGTCGCGCAGACGGGGTCCGCCGCCTTAGCGGCGTCGGTGCCGCAGGACTCGTGGAAGCCGCGGTTGGTCTGAGTGAAGACCGCGTAGCCACGGCTGAGCCACCGGTTCATGGCCGGGAAGTTGATCTTGCCACCGCCGTAGCCGTGGAACATGTAGACGAGGGGATACGGGCCGTTGCCGAACTCACCGGCGTCCGGGAAGGCCGCGTTCACGTCGATCGGCACTTCGTCGAACGACTTGACGGTGCTGCGCACGTTCGCGTTCTGGTTGTGCTGGCCGGTACCGCACCAGACCTGCCCTTCGGTCGCGCCGGGGCCCTGCGTGGTGCAGGCGACGTTTCCGTCAAAGACTGAGGTGATGGCTGCCTGGGCGGCTGCCGGGGCCATGATCATGGCGGCGATCGCCACTACCAGTACTGCGAGCTTGCGCATTCTCTCTCCGGTTCTCCTTATTTATCCCTCGATCCGGTGCGACGACATTCTGCGAACGCCTGCCGACCGGTGCGGGGCCACCCTATAGAACGCTCGTGTTCACGGCAAGTTGCGGCGGCCGCGAAGCGAGTCTCCGAGAGGCGCTAGCCGCGCCTCGGTTTCCGGACCGAGGGCCGCACCGCGCCGACGGCGACTCCGGGGGGAGGACTCGAACCTCCATTACCGGGACCAAAACCCGGTGGGTTAGCCAGTTACCCCACCCCGGAAAGCGGCGCCGACTCTATCTGCCCCGGAACCAAACTGGCGCCGCGGGCGCGGAAATTGGCGCCTCGGGCGCGGCTAGAGTGTGGGCATGGAAACTGAGCGGGAAGTTCTGGGGGAGTCACCGATCAACTGGGGAGCCGTGAAGGGGGTCGGGATCTTGCTGATGGTGCTGGGCGCCGTCGCCATCCTGGTCCCGGCGCTGGCATCGTGGGGCGTGACGATCTTCATCGGCTGGATCCTCGTCATCGGATCGGTCTTCCTCTTCGCCTCCGCCTTCTCGTATCGCCGTGGCTCCAGCCTGCTCGTCGGAATCATCTGGGCGGTGCTCGCGCTGGCGGCCGGGCTGTACCTGTTGATCGACCCGGGCCAGGGGACCAAGACCCTGACCCTCATCCTGATGATCTACTTCCTCGTTTCCGGTGTCTTCAAGATCGCCGTGGCGTTCGCCGCCCGCGGATCCGCCGGCATCGGCTGGCTTGCCGTCAACGGTGTGCTCTCGGTGATCATCGGCCTGATCATCCTCGCCGACATGCCCGATGCCGCCGACTGGGCGATCGGTCTTCTGGTCGGAATCGACTTCATCTTCGCCGGCTGGGGATTGATCAGCCTCGGCATGGCCGGTCGAGAAGCGCAGAAGGAAGTCTGAGCGCCTGCCGGCACAGGAACCGGCAGTAGCGGATAATCGGGTGACTTTGGCGGCAACCAGCAGGACAACCGCTTTGATAATGGCTGCCGGCCAGGGGACCCGGATGCGCTCCTCCCTGCCCAAAGTGCTCCATCCGGTCTGCGGCCGGCCGATGATCGAGTGGCCGGTGCGCGCTGCGCGGGAGGCCGGGGTGGACCGGGTTGCGGTGATCATCTCGCCGGACCGCGAGCTCGGGGACAAGCTCCCGGACGAGGTCGAGGTCGTCTACCAGCCGGAACCAGACGGGACCGGCGGCGCGGTCCGGGCGGCGATCGGCACGGTTCGGGAATCGGATGAGGTGATCGTCCTCTCGGGCGACGTTCCCCTGGTCTCGGCCGAGGTGATCGGCGAACTGCTCGCCGCGCACCGCCGGGCTGCGGCCTCGGCCACCGTGATGACGGCGGTCCTCGAGGATCCCGGCAGCTACGGGCGGGTCGTCCGCTCGGCCGACGGAACCGTCGAGAAGATCGTCGAAGCCAAGGCGCCGGGGGATGCCACGGCCGAGGAGCTCGAGATTCGTGAGATCAATTCCGGCACCTACGTGTTCGCCGGAGCTTCGCTCGCGACCGCGCTGGGGGAGATAGGCAACGAGAACGCGCAGGGCGAGTACTACCTGCCCGACGTGCTCGCGGTGATGCGGGGTCGCGGCGAGGCGGTCGCCGCGCATGTCGCCGAGGACACCGCGATCAACCTCGGGGTCAATAGCCGAGTCGATCTGGCGGTCGTCGAGACGGAGGCGCGGCGCCGGATCATCGAGGGTCATCTGCTCAACGGCGTGACGATCGTCGATCCGGCCACGACCTGGATCGATGCCGGCGTGACGATCGGGCGTGACGCCCGGATCGAGCCCGGAACGTCGCTGCGGGGCGCGACCGAGATCGGCGAGGGGGCGGAGGTCGGGCCGCACTCGACCGTCATCGACTCCGGGATCGGCGCCGAGGCGAAGGTGATCCACTCCTATCTCAACCTGTGCGAAGTGGGGGAGGGCTGTTCGGTCGGCCCGTTCGCCTATCTGCGGCCGGGCGCCAAGCTGGACGAGGGCGCCAAGGCCGGAACCTTCGTCGAGGTCAAGAACTCGAACATCGGTGCCGGGGCGAAGGTGCCCCACCTCTCTTATGTCGGTGATGCCGACATCGGGGAGCGAGCCAACCTCGGGGCGGGCACGATCACGGCCAACTACGACGGCAAGAACAAACACCGGACGGTCGTCGGTCCCGACGCGCGGATCGGTGTGGACACCATGCTGGTGGCCCCGGTCGAGCTCGGTGAGGGAGCCTGGACGGGTGCCGGCGCCGTCATCAGGCAAAATGTCGGCCCGGGTGCGCTGGCGGTCAGCCGCGGTGACCAGAGAAACGTGGATGACTACGCTGAGCGCCGCAAGGCCCGCGAGGCAGAACAGGATCAGGATTCGTGAGCATTGGCCAGACGGCAGCGAGCAGCACCTCGACCATCCCGCATGACTACTCGAAGCGGGCGATGGTCTTCGGGGGGCGGAGCTCGCAGGATCTCGCCACCAAGATCGCCGGCAAGCTCGAGCTCACGGTCGGCGACGTCACCCTGAAGACCTTCTCCGACGGGGAGATCTACGGCCGGTACGAGGAGTCGATCCGTGGAGCCGACGTCTTCCTGGTGCAGTCGACCTGCGCCAACACCGAGACGGGGATGACCCCGAACGACGCCCTGATGGAGCTTCTGATCATGGCCGACGCCGCCCAGGGAGCTTCGGCCCACCGGATCATCGCCGTCATGCCCTGGTTCGGATACGCCCGCCAGGACAAGAAGTCGGCTCCGCGCGAGCCGATCACCGCCAGGGTAGTCGCCCGCGCGCTCGAATCGGTCGGCATCGACCGGGTCCTGACCATGGATCTACACGCCGGTCAGATCCAGGGGTTCTTCACGATCCCGGTCGACCACATGACCGCGAACCCGATGCTCACCCAGTACTTCTCGGATCAGTACGAGGCCGAGGAGCTGGTCGTCGTCTCACCGGATGCCGGCCGGGCCAAGGCGGCGCGGAACTTCGCCCGCAAGATCGGCACCGAATGGGCGATCATGGAGAAGGAGCGCCCCAAGCAGCAGGTTGCCGAGATCGGCTACATCGTCGGCAACGTCAAGGACAAGATCGCGATCATCTCCGACGACATGATCGACACCGCCGGCACGCTCTGCGCCGCGGCCCGCACCGTGCTCGACGAGGGCGCCAAGTCGGTGATCGCCTGTGCGACGCACGGCGTGTTCTCCGGCCCCGCCTACGAGCGCCTGCCCTACGAGAAGTCCGGGCTGGAGAAGATCGTCGTCACCGACACGATCCCGCTGCGCCCCGGCGCCCCGGACAACATCACCGTGCTTTCGACGGCGGGCACTCTCGCCGACTCGATTCGGCGGATCTTCACCGACGACTCGGTCTCCGAGATCTTTGCGGGCGAGAATCAGCTCTTCTGAGCATGGCGTCATCCCCGCCGCCACCTCCGCCCCCCGGCGGCAAGCCACTTCCCCCGGTCCAGCCGCCCTCGGCCGGCGACAGGCCGCTTCCGCCGATCCAGCCGGCGCCGGATCATAAGGGCGGACGGCATGTCGTCTCACCTTCTCCGGCTCCGCCGCCCCCTCCGTCCGGGCCTCCGGGACCGCCGCCGGGGAGGTCCTTCTGGAAGGGCCCCGGTGGGATCTTGGTGGTCGTCTTCGCGGTACTGCTGATCATCGGCGGGACCGTGGCCGGAACCCTGGCCTTGACTTCGTCGGACGACGGGACCGCGGACACTTCGCAGCTCGGCCTGGACGAGAGCCCGGCCCCGGAGACCGAGCCGGATCCGGCCGCGGGCGCGCCTCCGTCGGAACCCGAATTCACCGGTTTGGCGCAGAGGTTCATCGATGCTCCCGAGGTCAGCTGGCGCTTCTCCGAAAAATGCTCCTCCGCTTCGAACAACGTGCTGGACTGCACCGTCATCGGAGTGGACTGGCAGATCCGGCTGATGAGAGGCGAAGGCGCGGTGACCCAGGGGTTCTACGAATTCGAGATGGAGAGGGGCTTCGTGTCCTACCTTTCCGACGGGCACTGCGACCCTCCGTACGAATGGGACGTCCAAGAGCCCTGGCACTACAACGACACACCGGACAAGACAGAAGGCTCGCTGGCCTGCTTCGCCGGGGTGTCCGGCCCCGAGATGCTCTGGACCCAGGAGATCAACGACGGGAGGGGCCGCTTCTTCGCGCTCGTGAACGTCTACGGAGGAGACAATGAAGAGGTTCACAACGCTTTCGAGCGGGGTGTGATCTTGGCGGCTGTCGACTGAGCTCTCTTGGGTGTTCCGGTTGTCGGACGGGTCTCCGGCTAACCGAGGCCGAAGAGCTGCCTGGCGACCATGGCCGCGGCCTGGAAGCCGGAACCGATGGCCGGGGCCACCGAGGGGGCCATGGTCTGGACATCCCCTGCGGCGAACAGCCCGGGGACGGTGGTCTGTTGATCGTCACCGGGGACGCTCAACTCCATCGGGTGGTCCGTCCGGACTTCGGCGCCGAGCTCCTTGCCGAGCTCCGACCGCGGTGTCATCTTCACGCCGGCCATGAGCGCATCCCGCGGCAGATCCGGCCCGGTGTCGAACTTGACAGCAGCGAGTTCGCCGTCGACCGCGGTCAGTGAAGCCACCGGACGGTCATCGACCGTGACCCCGGCCGCTTCGAGACTGGTCGCATCTTCGCCGTCGGGAGCGTCGGCTCCGTTCGTCAACAGGATCACGTCATCGCTCCAGTTGGCGAGCATCAGGGCGCGGTGCACCTTCGCGGGGCTGTCGTCGAGGACGGCCAGGCGACCGTCGCGGACCTCCCAGCCGTGGCAGAAGGGGCAGTGGAAGACGGTGTTGCCCCAGAGCGGTCCCAGCCCGGGGATGTCGGGCGGCTGGTACTCGGTCCCGGTGGCGAGGATGACGTGGTCCGACAGGTGCTCCCTCCCGTCTGAGTCGGTCAACCGGAACCGCTCGCCCGGCTTCGCGGCGGTGTCGGCCCTGCCCCGTTCGATCGTCGAACCGGAGGTGACGACGGTGCCCAACTCGGCGATCTCCTCCTGGCCCTTCAGGTAGAACTCGTCCGGCGAAACGCCCCTCTGTCCGAGAAGCCCGCCGATGGCGTCGGACGCTCGGTTGCCCTGCTTCCCGGCGTCGACCAGCAGCACCCGCCGCCTCGCCCTGCCCAGCACGAGAGCGGCGCTGAGGCCGGCCGGTCCGCCGCCGACGATTACGCAATCCCAGTTTCGTTCCATGCCGCAAAGTTGACAAACGGGGATCGACTTGTCAAATTATCATGCTGATATGGCAAACAAGGCGGATTCGGAACTGGACCTCGACGGTCGGGTCAGGATGAGGATCAAGGAGCTGAGGCAGGAACGCGGTCTCACGATCTCGGCCCTGGCCGAGCTGGCATCGATCGACGTCTCGACCCTCAGCCGGCTCGAAGCGGGCAAGCGACGGCTGGCCGTCGACCACCTCCCCGTCCTGGCGAGAGCGCTCGGGGTGACGGTCGACGAGATGCTCGCGCCGATCGCGCCTCCCGACCCCCGGGTCGTCTCCCGGCCCCAGCGCCTCAACGGCATGACTCTCTGGCCGCTCACCCGCAGCGGCCCGGCGAAAGGCCTCCAGGCGGTGAAGATCCGGATCGAAGCGGAGCGCAACGTGCCGCCTACGGAGCTGCCCGTCCACGAAGGCCAGGACTGGGTCTACGTGCTCAGCGGAAGGATGCGCCTGATCCTCGGGGACGACGACATGGTGATCGAGCCGGGGGAGGCGGTCGAGTTCAGCACCTGGACACCCCACTGGTTCGGGGCGATCGACCAGCCGGTCGAGTTGCTGGCGATAATCGGCGCCCAAGGGGAGCGGGCCCACTTCCATGAAAGTGATGAAAGCGCCGGAACGTGACTTAGGATGAGGGCATGTTCCGGAGAATCAAGAGCGGTTGGCTGCTGACCAAGAAGAGCTGGGGGGTCCTTTCCGGGGATCCGGGGCTGATCCGGTTCCCGGTGATCGCCGGCTTGGTGAGCTTGTTCCTGGGGATTCTGCTGCTCGTCCCCGGCGTCTACTACCTCGAGTCCGGTCCGGAGGCGATCGGGATCGTGCTGCTCGCCGTCGGCACCTACCTGATCGCATTCGTCAACTACTACTTCGCGGTGGGGCTGGCGGCCAGCGCCGACCACCGGATGCGGGGCGAGGAATCGTCCTACAGGCAGGGCATGAAGGTCGCTTCGTCGCGGATGAGCGCGATCGCGGGCTGGGCCTTCGTGGCCACGGTGGTGATGACCATCATCCGGGCGATCCAGGAGCGGTTCGGCATCGCGGGCGCGATCTTCGGGACGCTCGCGGCCGCCGCCTGGGGTCTCGTGACCTTCCTTGCGGTGCCGGTCATCGCGCTCGAGGGAACCGGGCCGATCGGCACGATCCGCCGTTGCGGCTCGCTGCTGAAGAGCCGCTGGGGCGAGCAGATCACCGGCACGATCGCCATCGGCGGGGCGGTGTTCCTCTTCGGCATCCTGCCAGGAGGGTTGCTGATCGTCGCCGGGGTGGCGCTCTGGGCGACTACCGGGGTCGGAGGGGCGGTCCTGATCGCCATCGGGGCGGTGATCCTGATCATCGCGGCGCTCGTCCAGACGGCGCTCGCGACAATCTTCGGCGTCGCGCTCTACCGGTACGCCGCCAACGGCGAGGCGGTCGCGACCTTCACCCCCGAGGACATGGAAAGCGCCGTGCGGCGCAAGGGCGGCAGCCCGATGGGCCCC
>JBEBXB010000083.1:0-8581 GCA_040391885.1 Conexibacter woesei
ACGGGTACTTCATCGTGATCTTCGAGCCGAGGTTGCAGTCGACCCACTCCATGGTGGCCCGTTCCTGCGCGATGGCTCGCTTGGTCACCAGGTTGTAGACGTTCTGCGACCAGTTCTGGACGGTCGTGTAACGAACCCGTGAGCCGGGCTTGCAGACGATCTCGACCACGGCCGAATGCAGCGAGTCGGTCGAGTAGGTCGGAGCCGTGCAGCCTTCGATGTAGTGGACGTCGGAATCCTCTTCGGCGATGATCAGCGTCCGTTCGAACTGGCCCATGTTCTCGGTGTTGATCCGGAAGTAGGCCTGCAGCGGCATGTCGACCTTGACGCCCTTGGGGACGTAGACGAAGGATCCGCCCGACCAGACGGCCGAGTTCAGCGCGGACAGCTTGTTGTCGTTGGGCGGGATGACCGTCGCCCAGTACTCCTTGAGCAGATCCTCGTGCTCGCGGAGTGCGGTGTCCATGTCGGTGAAGATCACGCCCTGCGCCTCGAGCTTCTCGTTCACCTGGTGGTAGACGACCTCGGACTCATACTGGGCGCCGACACCGGAGAGGAACTTCTGCTCGGCCTCGGGGATGCCGAGCCGGTCGAAGGTGTTCTTGATGTCCTCCGGGACCTCTGACCAGTCCTGGCTGACCTTCTCGGAGGCGCGGACGAAGTAATGGATGTCATCGAAGTCGATCTGGTCGAGATCGGCGCCCCACTGCGGGGTCGGCCGGGACTCGAACATCTCCAGGGACTTCAGTCGGAAGTCCCGCATCCACTGCGGCTCCTGCTTGTACTCGGAGATCTGTTCGACGATCTCGCGGGAGAGACCCTTGGGCGCCTTGTAGGCGTATCCGGTCTCCGGGTCGGAGAAGCCGAACTTCTCGGTGTAGTCCGAGTTGATTCCTTGGACTTTCTTCTTTTCGGCAAGAATTTCGGCGGTAGCCACGTTCAAACCTCCAGGGTGATGGTGTCGTCGATGATCTCGACCGGGAATGTCTTGACCGGCTGGAAGGCCGGGAGGGTCTTCGGCCTGCCGGTGCGCAGGTCGAAGATCGAGCCGTGCCGTGGGCATTCCACGGTGCAGTCGGCTTGGTTGACCTCGCCCTCGGCGAGGGGGCCGTCGTCGTGCGAGCAGCGGTCTTCGATGCCGAAGAGCTCGCCTTCGCAGTTGATGACCGCGATCAGCCAATCACCGTGCTCGATGATCCGGCGGTCGCCTGGCCCTAGCTCGGAAGCCGGGCATACGGGAATCTTTGTTGTTTCTTCGGTACTCATAAAGTCGATGGGAGCGAGCCCGACAGGTTCTTGAAGACAGGCCAGTCGCGGAAGACCGGGTAGAAAGGCCGACAAATAGGCTCGGAATTAGATCTTACCGGTTCCATTCTCCCGGCACTCGTCATTAGGGCGCCCTAACACAGTAATGAAGCCGAATTCTCGTCTCGGCGGGATCAGTCGGGCTTGATCCGCCGAGTCACGTTGCCTACGGAGAGGGCGGGTCGGCTCATTCGTTCAGGGCCGGGCCCGTCAGGATCGGGCGCCCGTTCAAGGGTTGGACCGGCCGGGCGTTGCCGTCGTGGGCCCGGCGTATGGCACCCAGCTGCCGCGGTGACATGGTGATCGGCTTTCGGAAGACCGTCCAGATCACCCCTTCGGTGCATGGCGGGGTGGTCAGCGAGCCTTCGTAGCGGTAGGCATCGTCGTCATCCGGCAGGAGCTCACTCGGATCGATCGGCCGTCTGGCTTGGACTTCGACGCCGGGTCGGCCGGGGATCCTGAAGCTGAACGCTGGGTTGGCGGGACCGGATTCGACGAGTAGCGCGATGACGGCGAGCTCACCGTCATCGGAGACGTGGACCATGTGGACGGTGGCGTCGAAAGGTCGGCCATCCACCAGTTCCTCGGAGGGCGCGTGGACGTGGAACTGCGTCAGGTCGTACTTGGTGCCGCCGAGCCGGATCGAACTGCCGGAATCCTCGGGGGTGACTTCGATGGCGTGGCCGTTGTTCTCGACCCTGACCTTTTCCGGCCGGTAGTCCGTCTTGATCCGGGGGAAGGTTCCTTGGCTGGCACCGGTGATGTCGATCGGTGACTGGCGCTTGCCCGACTCGCAGAGTTCGTACTCGGTGTCGATCTCGGCCCACTGGTCCGGCCCCTCGTCGCCCGAGTAGGTCCAGGTCGTCGATCCCGAATCGACGGGCTGAGGGTCGGCGCTGTCCGATCCGGATCCGCATCCGGCGAACATGGCGACTGTCGCGGCCAGGGCTAGAGCCAGCGGGGCTTTGAGCGAGCGTGACGTCTTCACGGCACGCTCAGGGTAAAGCGAGCGCCGGGCGTCAGATCTGGTCGGCCAGGGCGGGGTCGCCCTGATCGCCGGCGTCGTCCCAGTCGGCGATCTGGCCGAGACCGGCGCTCTTGACCACCTTCAGGCCGAGCAGCGCGCACTTCATGCGGGTGGCGGAGATGTCGATGCCGAGTAGCTCGAGGACCTTTTCCTTCGGCAGGGTGACGAGCTCGTCCTGGGTCAAGCCGATCAGCTCGTCGGTGAGCAGGGAGGTGGCGGCCGTCGAGATCGCGCATCCCTGGCCGTCGAACTTCACTTCGCTGACGCGCCCGTCGTCGTCCAGCTTGATGGTGACGTGCTGTTCGTCGCCGCAGAACGGGTTCGTGTCCTCGAACTCGAGGTCGGGGTTCTCGACCTCACCGAAGTTGTGCGGCCGTTTGTAGTGCTCGAGTATCTGTTCGCGGTAAAGCTCTTCCACCCGATCCAGAGTATCTGAACCGGGATTCCGGCCTCACGGCATGCGAGAGTGGGGGCATGAGCCGGCCCGCGCGCATCCAGTTCGAGACCTTTGACCGGGGGTCCATCTCGAACCTGGACCAGAAGCTCGAGGTCGCCCGAACCGTCGCGGCCCGAGCCGGTTCCGGCGACGTGATCGGAGCCGGCTCCGGGAGCACCGCCTTTCTCGCGATCCACGCGATCGCCGACCGGGTTGCCGGCGGTGAGCTCACGACGGTGACCTTGATCCCGACCTCGCACGAGATCCACCTGACCATCGCCGGGCTGGCAGCGTCCGCTCCCGGTCTGCTCCTCGGCGACCTGTCCGCACGCCTCCCCGACTGGCTATTCGACGGGGCCGACGAGGTCGATCCGGAGGGCAACCTGATCAAGGGGAGGGGAGGAGCGCTCTTCCGGGAGAAGGTCATGTTCAGGGCGACCGAGCACCGCCGGATCTTGATCGATGAATCCAAGCGGGTTGAGCGCCTGGGCGAGAGGTTCCCGATCCCGGTCGAGGTCGTTCCCTTGGCCCTTCCGGTCGTCGTGGAAGCGCTGACGGAGCTGGGCGCGGTCGAAACCGAGATCCGCACCGGCACCGGGAAGGACGGCCCGGTGATCACGGAGTCCGGGAACGTCCTGCTCGACTGCCGCTTCACGGAGGTCGGCCCGGATCTCGAAGCTCGGATCAAGGCGATCACGGGGGTGGTCGAATCGGGCCTCTTCCAGGGATACGGCCCGGTCATCGATTCGGTGTGAGGCCCCGCAAGGGGATCATCTCCCGGTAGGACCGGCCAGCCGCCAACCGAATTCAAACATGACGCCCGTCATGTTTAGGTTATTATCGCGCCATGAGCAAAGCGACCCGGACCCTCTTCGTCTTCGTCCTGTTGGGATTCGCAACCGTCGGCCCGGCAGTGTCACCGGCCGTCGCCGCCGACGGAGATCCGACTCGGACCTCTCAGCAGCTCAAGCGCGACGTCCTCATCAACGCCGACATGTGGCGGTCCAAGCCGATGATGCTGGCCGCCGGCCTCGGCTTCACCGACATCATCGGCGTGCCGAACGCGGGGTCGAGTGATCTCGCGGTCGCCGAGGAGGCGGTCCGCGGGGCCGGCGGGACCTGGCTGAAGGACCTCAAGTGCGAGGGCACGCCCGTCGCCAACGACCACACCTCGGCCTCGACCCCTGGTGGGGTCGCATACGGGTACGGCTTCCCGGTGCTGCGCAACTCCGGGCTCCCGGTCGAGTTCAGTTGGCCCGTCCTGCCGAGCACGGTCGCCCCCTCCGACTTCCTCATAACCCTGAGCGACGGTCAGAAGGTGATTCCGAACTCGGCCGCTGTATTCCCCAACGCCGAGTACAACGAGCGCAGCACGGTGGTGCTCTTCGGCCTGTTCGGCAACCGGTACCCGTCGACGGATTCCCGGTCGGTCTTCCCGGTCAGGATCGAGGTGGTCGCCGACGACGATCCCCTGAAGCTCGTGGGAAAGAAGAACGGGAAGCAGGACGGCAAGGTGATCACCGTGAGTGCCGTCGGCATGCACGCCACACCGACGACCAGCCCGTACGACAATCCTGCCGCTCCGGCCGCCGAGCGGACAGGACCGCGCCTGGTCGGGGCCAAGCTGAGCCGGTTCTCGCGCCGTGGTGAAGTCGCCCCGGCCGCCTTCCGCGGTCAGCTTCCGAACGACGGCCGTTCGCTCTACGGGAAACGGGCCAAGTTCAGGATCCGCATGCTCACAACCGGTGGGTTCTCCCCCGACGGGGTCCGGGGCATCCGTCCGACCGAGTTCAGCCGCTACTTCAAGCTGATCGCCAAGACCCGCAGCGGCAAGCGCGTCGCCATCACCCGGGCCGGCCGCAACTACCGGATCGACGGCTACCGCCTGAAGGTGATCGGCCTGGCCGACGTCGGCCGCAAACAGAGCTCCTACGACGACTGTTACGACGAAGACCACGACAACCAGATCGACATCATCCTGAACGGCAACCGGCGTGCCGTGAACCGGATCAAGCAGCTGATCATCCCCGCTCAGAACGGATACCGCCCCCTCTACAACCCGGGCGGGCCCGGCAACGACCCGACGCCCGGAGTGAGCTACACCGCGCCCAGCCCCAGGATCGTCCAGAAGGTCACGAACGCCCTCGCCAACCCGATGACGGTCACCTACCGTCCCTGGGCGAATACGCGGGGTTAGCGGTCGCTCGTCACGGTCGACCCGGGGCGAGGTTCGAGTGCCACCGCCTTACCTCGGTATGGCAGGCATTCGAGGGAAAGCGAGTAATCTGTCCATAATCATGGATGAAAAAGACGCCACAAATCCGTTGAGCGTGGAAGTCGGGATACGGGACTTGAGAGGCGGCCTGAGCGGCTATATCTCGTCCGTCAAGGACGGGAACCGGATCGTCGTCACCGATCACGGAAAGCCGGTCGCGCAGATCGTTCCGCTTGAGCGCTCCTCCCGGATGGAACGACTCGTGAAGGAAGGCCGGGTGACGCTGGCTTCTAGACCAAAAGGAGACCCCGGAGAGCCGATCGACCTTGGCGTGTCAGTTCTCGATTTCCTCGACCGCTGACCGTGATCGTCTACTTCGACACGTCAGCGTTCGTGCCGCTACTTGTCCACGAAGCAACGAGCGATTCATGCCGCCAAATATGGCGTGAGGCCGACATGGTCGTCACGACCCGCCTGCTCTACGTGGAGTCAATTTCCGCTGTGCGTCGGGTCGGTCGAGCTGGACGGATATCTGGGGACAGCATCAGCGCGACTCTTCGCCAGCTCGAAGGGCTCTGGCAACAGTTTCGTATTGCCGAGATCGATGATGAGTTGACCAGGTCGGCTGCCAATGCGGCCTGGCAGTTCGGATTACGCGGTTACGACGCCGTGCATTGTGCGGCTGCGGCGATGATCGAGGACGGTCAGAGCGACGTTGTCGCTGCTTCTGGCGATGAAAGCTTGCTGGCAGCGTGGCGTAACTTGGGAATGCGAACATTGGATTCCAGGTAAACGAAGGGGATTCGTCTAGCCGCTGCCGGTGACCCGGGTCACCTGGGTCGCGATGACGTGCGCCTGGGCGATCTTCGGGGTCCCACTGGAACTGCTGCATCGGAGCTCGATCGAACGCGGTTCGGTAAGAACGGCGGTGCTAGCCATCGAAAGGGGGAAGCCCCCTCCGGCGGCCACCTTGAAGTTCTGGGCGGCGTCACCCTCCAAGGAGCAGATCAGCGTCGAGATCGCCGCTCCCCCGATGATGTTGGCCCGGCCGAACACCAGGTAGGCGCCGGCCGGCAAGACGGCGGTGCTCACGACCGGGGACAGGGTTCCTGTGAGGTCGAGCAAGGTATCGGCGTCGCGGGCGGCTTGCCAGGTGGTTCCCGGTAGCTGCCCGGCCGCGAAGTCCTCACCCATGAGTGAACCGTCCCGGATCTTGGATGAGTCCACGGAACCAGCCTGGATCTTGGACGAATTCACCGACCCGGCCTGGAGCTTCGCCGCGGTAACCGCGCCCCGCTTCAATTTCGCCGTTCTCACAGCGTTCTTCTTCAGCTTGGCGGGAGAGACCGCGTTCCGCTTGAGTTGCTTCGTGCCAACCGAGTTCTTCGGGATCTGGATCGCGGCATAGCTAACTCCGCCGAGAGACACGATCAACGCCAACAGAGAAATAATCAGGGAAGGCGTGATCCGTTCGGCCATGACAGATGGCTATTCGATCCGCCCGCTCGTGTCAACCAACCTATCGATCAGAGCGGGCCTGGTTGCCGGACCCAGCTCGGAGCTAAAGCTGAAAGATCCGCCGGGCGTCGTGGAGGGCTTCGACCAGGCGGTCGACTTCCTCGGGGGTGTTGTAGGCGGCGAAGGAGGCGCGGGTGGTGGCGGCTACTCCGAGGCGGCGCATCAGGATCTGGGCGCAGTGATGCCCGGCCCGGACGGCGACGCCGTGGCGGTCGAGGATCTCGGAGACGTCGTGGGGATGGACCCCGTCCAGCTCGAAGGAGATGATGCCCTCGCGGTCCTCGGTCGAGGGAGGACCGAAGATCCTCAGCCCCGGGACCTCGGTGAGGTGGGGGAGGGCGTAGGCGGCCAGTTCCCGCTCATGAGCGGCGATCGTCTCGATCCCGACTCCGTTGATCCACTCGATCGCCGCGCCGAGACCGACGGCTTCGGCGATGGCCGGCGTGCCGGCCTCGAACTTGGCCGGGGCGGATGCCCAGGTGATCTTCTCGGCGGTGACCTTGTTGATCATCGAGCCGCCACCCTCGAAGGGCTCCATTTCGTCAAGCAGCTCACGGCGTCCGTGGAGCACGCCGATCCCGGTGGGGCCGTACAGCTTGTGACCGGTGAAACCGAAGAAGTCGGCGTCTATCTCCCGGACGTCGATCCGCATCCGCGGAGCCGACTGGGCGCCATCGATGACCGTCAACGCGCCGGCGGCCTTGGCCTCGGCAACCAGCTCGGCCACCGGGTTGACCGTTCCCAGGACGTTCGACACGTGGGTGAAGGCGAAGACCTTCGGGCCACGGCCGAGAGCTTCGGTCAGGGCGGCCCGGTCGAGCCGCCCGTCCTCGTCGACCGGCGCGAACTCGAGCTGGGCACCGGTCCGCTGGGCGACCATGTACCACGGCACGATGTTCGCGTGGTGCTCCATCTCGGTGAGCAGGATGCGGTCGCCGGCCTTCAGATTGGCGGTGCCCCATGACTGCGCGACCAGGTTGAGAGCGGCGGTCACATTCCGCGTGAAGACGATCTCTCGCTCGGCGGCGCCGAGGAAGGACGCCACCTGGCGGCGGGCGCCCTCGTACAGGTCGGTCGCCTCCTCGGAAAGGGTGTGCACGCCGCGATGCACATTGGCGTTGTGCTCCCGGTAATAACTGTCCATCGCCTCGATCACGACGGCCGGCTTCTGCACCGTGGCGCCGTTGTCGAGGTAGGAGAGGGGCTTCCCCTTGACCTCGCGTTCGAGGATGGGGAAATCGGCCCGGATCGACTCGACCGACCGGGCGAGGGTCGGGGCCATCCGGGCCGGTGCGGCGGAGTCGGGCGCCATCAGGCGGCCGCCTCGACCTCCTCCTTGATCCACCCGTAGCCCTCGGCTTCGAGCTGATCGACCAGCTCGGATCCGCCTTCCTTCACGATCCGGCCTTCGTACATCACGTGGACGACGTCAGGCTTGACCATGTGGAGCAGTCGCTGGTAGTGGGTGATGACCAAGGCGCCCATGTCGGGGCCGGCGAACTTGTTGATGCCCTCGGCGACGGTGCGCAGGGCGTCGATGTCGAGGCCGGAGTCGGTCTCGTCGAGGATCGCCATCTGCGGCTTGAGCAGAGCGAGCTGGAGCAGCTCCATCCGCTTCTTCTCACCGCCGGAGAAGCCGTCGTTGAGATACCGGCTCGAGAAGTCCTGGGGGATGTTCGCCAGGGTCATCGCCTCGCGGGCCTGGGCGGCGAACTCGCGAATCTTGAGGGGTTCCTCGCCGCGGGCCTCACGCTGGGCGTTGAGGATCATCCGCAGGTACTTGGAGACTGCCACACCCGGAATCGCGACCGGGTACTGGAAGGCCATGAAGAGACCGGCCTGGGCGCGATCGTCAGGGGCCGCTTCGGTGATGTCCTCACCCTTGAAGAAGATGGTGCCCTCGGTGACCTCGAGGGCCGGGTGGCCCATGATCACGTTGGCGAGGGTCGACTTGCCGGATCCGTTCGGACCCATCAGGGCGTGGACGCGGCCCTTCTCGACGACGAGGTCGAGTCCACGCAGGATCTCCTTGTCGTCGACGCTCACATGAAGGTTCTTGATCTCTAGCTCTGCCAAGAGA
>JBEBXB010000084.1:0-8506 GCA_040391885.1 Conexibacter woesei
CCAACGAGGGCCTGCCGGTGCTGATCTGCTGCGGGCTGGAGGATCAGGTGATCCCGCCGGTCAATTCCGAGATGATCAGCACCAGGCTTCCGGGTGCGTGGCTTGCCCCGTTCACGGGTGGGCACCACTCCCTGATGTCCCAGGAACCGCGCCGCCTCGGGGATCTGGTCGGGGTCTTCCTGGGGCATCCCGGGTTGCGTTGAAATCGGTGCGGTGGGGCCCGGTGCGGTGGGTAGGCTGGTCCCGATGACCGAGCCGGACACCGAAGCCGCCGCGACACCGACCACGGGGTCGGCGGAGCGACCCGGTCCCGGTCCCGCGGAGGGCGCCTACGGTCGCTACCAGGAGACATTCGAGGGAGTCGAGGCTCCCTTCGCGTTCGTCGATCTCGACGCGATGTGGGCCAACGCCGACGCGATGATCGCCCGTTCGGGCACCAAGCCGATCCGGGTCGCCTCGAAGTCGATCCGTTCCCGTGCTTTGATCGAACGCGTACTCGATCGCGACGACCGTTTCCAGGGCGTCATGACCTTCACCCTGCCGGAAACGCTCTGGCTGGCCGAGTCTGGGTTCGAGAACCTGCTGCTGGCCTACCCGACGACCGATCTCGAGGCCCTCGGCGAGCTTGCGCTGAGGTCGGTCGCCCATCCCGGGGGCGCGCCGATCGTCACAGTCGACTGCGTCGAGCACCTCGACCTGATCGAGTCGGTCCTCGGGGGCCAGGCATCCCCGATCCGCCTCAGCCTCGAGTTGGATGCCTCCTGGTGGGGATTCGGCGGCCGGGTCAAGGCCGGCGCCAAACGCTCGCCGATCCGCACGCCGGAGCAGGCGGTCGCGCTTGCCGAGGAGATCGGCCGCCGCGAAAAGCTGGAGCTGGTCGCGCTGATGGCGTATGAGGGCCAGGTCTCCGGCGTCGGCGATCAGGTGCCGGGGAGGCCGCTCCGATCCCGGATGATCAAGTGGATGCACCGCAACTCAATCGAGGAGATCCGTGAACGACGCGGAGCCGTGGTCGCCCGGCTGAGGGAGATCGCCCCGATCGAGATCGTCAACGGCGGCGGCACCGGCTCACTCGAGTTCACCTCGGCCGAGGAAGCCGTGACCGAGGTCGCGGCCGGATCCGGCTTCTACGCCCCGGCTCAGTTCGACCATTACTCCTGGTTCAGCCTGAGGCCGGCCGCCGGCTTCGCGATGCCGGTGGTCCGGAGGCCGGGCCCGGGCGTGGTCACCGCGCTCGGCGGCGGCTACCTCTCCTCCGGCCCTGCCGGCCCTGCCCGGTTGCCGATCCCCTGGCTGCCGGAAGGGCTCAGCCTCGACAAGGACGAAGGCGCCGGCGAGGTTCAGACCCCGCTGCTCGGCGCCCCGGCCGACGGACTTTCCCTGGGGGACAACGTGTATTTCCGCCACAGCAAGGCCGGGGAGCTCTGCGAACGGTTCGCCTCGCTGCTGTTGATCGAAGGCGGCGAGATCGTCGACGAGGTCCCCACCTACCGCGGCGACGGCCAGACCTTCCTCTGACCCCCGCGTCGGAGATCGAACCGGGACTTTTGCGCGATATACGCACGAAACTCCCGGTTGGACCGCGTCCGAACTGCGGTTCAGGCCCGCAGGGCGTCGATCACCATGCCGGTGTAGCGGCGCCAGACTTCGGGATCCGTGACGTCGTTCTCGTTCAGGACCCTGCAGATCCCGCCGAACAGGACACGGATGTCGGCGCTGGTGGCATCGCCCCGCAGCTTGCCCTGCTCCCTGGCCTCATCCATCAACGCATCGATCTCTTCGTTCAGCAGGGTCCGTTCGCGCACCAGCTCCGGGTTCTTCGAGAGCTGACCCGAGCTGAAATCGGTGGAGCGATCGCTGGCCAGCCGGGCGGCGGCGCGAAATAGGTACGCGGTCAGGACCGACCAGGCATCGCCCTTCTCCGACTCTTCGGTGAGCCGGCGTCGCCACGCCCGGATCCGTTCCACCTGAACCGCCGCGACCAGATCGTCCTTGGTCGGGAAGTTGCGGTAGACGGTGCCCTTGCCGACTCCGGCGCGTTCGGCCACCTCGGGAATGCCGGCCTCTATTCCCTGCTCGGCGAAGATCTCTTCGGCGGCGGCGATCACCCGCTCACGATTGCGGCGGGCATCGGCTCGTCTGGGTTCCGCGACGGTCATCCGGGCTCGATTATCTACTAGCTCTCGGCTGCGTAGGCCGGTTCGGCCAGCGGGCCGGCGGCGCCGACCTCTTCGGCCATCGGCAGATGGCCGTGACTGGAGCGGGGAATCATCAGTGCCAGCCCCGCCGCCAGCAGGGAGACGCCGGCCGAGAAGAGGAAGGCGACCTTGAAGCCGTGATCGGTCGGCAGCAACGCCCCGGCCACGATCGTGCCGGTCAGGATCGACGCGGTCACCTGCGACCCGAGCGAAGCCCCGACCGAACGGATCAACGCGTTGAAGCCGGTTGCCTCGCCGGTGCGGGACATCGGCACCGTCTCCATGATCAGGTTGGGCATGGCGGCCATGGCGAGGCCGATGCCGACCGAACCGAGCATGTTCCAGAGGACGATCGCCGTGGTCGTGCCGTGGTCGAAGCCGAGACCAGCCAGTCCGGCGGCGCTGATCAAGGCGCCCATCGCAAGCGGGAACTTGTTGCCGAACCGGGCGCCGATGATCCCGGAGAGCGGTCCCGCGAAGAGCATCATCAGGGCCGCCGGCAGCATGACAAGCCCGGCCTTGGTCGCCGTGTAGGCGAACCCGTACCCGGCCTCGGGCGGGGCCGCGACCAGCTGGGGGATCAGCACGAAGCTGGCGAACATGCCGAACCCGACGAACAGGGTGGCGAGGTTCGTGAAGAGCACGGTCGGCTTGGTCAGCAGGGAGACGTCGGCCAGCGGTTCCTTGGTGCGGCGCTGCAGGACGACCCAACCGGCGAGGATCACGACGCCGAGCGCGATCAGGCCGAGCGTGCGGGCATCGGTCCAGCCCCAACTCGAAGCCTCGGTGATCGCGTAGAGGGGCACGGAGAGACCGACCGCCAGAACGGCCGCTCCGCGGATGTCGACCTTGCCGGGGGTCCGGTTCGGCGACTCGGGGATGAAGAGCAGCGCCGCGACGGCGGCGATGATCGCGGTCGCGGAACCAGCCCAGAAGATCCAGTGCCAGGAGAGGTGGTCGACCAGCAGACCGCCCAGGATCAGGCCGAGCCCGCCACCGATTCCGGCGATCGCGGAGATGAGTCCTATGGAGAGGGAAACCTTCTCCGCCGGGAACTCATCCCGGATGATGCTGAAGCAGAGGGGGAAGATGCCGCCGCCGACGCCCTGGAGGACACGGCCGATCACCACCACCTCGAGGCTGGTTCCCAGGGCGGAGACAGCCGAGCCGGAGGCGAAGACCAACAGGGCGATCACCAGCATCTTCCGTTTTCCGAACATGTCGCCGAGCCGGCCCATGATCGGGGTGAAGACAGCCGCCGAGATCAGGTAGCCGGTCAGGACCCAGGCGACTCCGGCGGAGTCGGTGTGGAAGACCTCGATCAGCTCGGCCAGGGCCGGGACGAGGGTGGTCTGGGCCAGGGCGAAGGAGAGGGCGGCGATGCCGAGGATGAGGAGGGAACGCATCGGGTTGGGACGCGCGGTGCTAAGTGGACTCATTGGTCCGGATAGTAGCGACAACCGGACTCCGGAGTCCGGTTGTCGGTCACACAGTTACTCGCCGAGCACCTCGCGGACGTATGGGTTGGCGAAGACACGCCCCGGATCGAGCTCGTCGCGGACCGCCGCGAAGCGACCCCAGGACGGATACTCGGCGGCCAGGGTCTGGTTGGTCTGCGAATGACGCTTGCCCCAATGTGGCCGTCCCCCGTACTCGCGGAAGATCTGCTCGATCGCCTCGAAGTAGGGCCGCCACTCGAGCCCCCGGTATTGATGGACGGCGATGTAGGTCGAATCGCGTTCGAAGGTCGGGCTGAGCAGGGAGTCGTCGCCGGCCACGACCCGGCACTCGATCGGCATCGCGATCGGGAAGTTCTCCTCCTCGATCAGGCGCAGCACGCGCGAGAGCGCTTCGGGGCCGGCTTCGCGCGGCAGGGCGTACTCCATCTCGTTGAACCGGATCGTCCGGTAGTTCGCGAAGACGCGATGGGAGACATCGATCTGCTCGGCCTGCGACATGAAGGCGCTCGAGAACCGGGCCACCCGCGGGATCGTCCGGGGAAGCTTGCCGGTGGCTCGGAGCATCAGGTCCCCGAGGCCGTTCTCGACGACGACGTCGCCGACGAACCGCTCGACCTTCCCCCGGGGCGAGGCCGGTCGGTCCGTGCGGTTCCGCCGGATCACGAGCGGCCTGTCGGTCCGCGGGAAGATGAAGAACTCGAAGTGCTCGTTCTCGGCGGCCAGCTCATGGAACCGGGAGAGGACATCGTCGAGGTCCATCGGCTCGTCGACCCGGTGGAGGTTGAAGGCGGGCACAGTGCGCAGGGTCACCGTCGTGATGACGCCGAGGGCGCCGATGCCGACCCGGGCCGCCTGGAAGAGGTCGCCGTCGACGGCGTTGAACGACCGCACCTGCCCGTCGGCGCCCATCAGCTCGATCGCCTCGACCTGCGACGGGATGTTGCCGAGCGCCGCCCCGGTGCCGTGGGTGGCCGTCGAGATGGCTCCGCTGATCGTCTGCCGATCGATGTCACCGAGGTTCGCCATCGCCATGCCCAGACGGTCCAGCTCGCGGTTGAGGTCGGCCAGGACGGTGCCGCCACCGACCTTGACCAGGCCCGATGCCCGGTCGACGTCGATCACTCCGGCCAGGCCCCCGAGATCCAGCATCAGATCGTCGGTCATCGCCACCCGGGTGAATGAGTGACCGGAGCCGGCCACGGTGATCTGGCGTCCCGCCGCCGCTCCCGCGGAGACGACCTCGGACAGCTCACCCCGGCCCCGTGGGCGGACGATTTCCACCGGCCGGCAGGACTCTTCCCCTGCCCAGTTGGTCCAGGTCATCCCACTCCTCCTTCAGTAAGGGTTTCGGTGTCTCGGGCCACGTCGAGCTTCGGTTCGGGGGTCGCCCGGGCGAGCAGACCGGCCCCGACCAGGACGGCCGCGGTCAGTATGCACGGCACCAGGAACCCGGCGGCGCCCGCGATGACGCCACCGGCGATCGCCCCGATCGTCTGACCGCCACCCCAAGCCACGTTGGAGGCGCCCGACGCATACCCCTGGTTGACGCCGGCGGCGGTGGCGGCCTCGGTGACCAGGGTGCTGGCGGGAGTGAAGGCGAGACCCGCCCCGAACGCCGCCAGGACGACAGCGCCGTAGAGCAACGGCACCAACCCGGCCAACCCCAACGCGATCACGGCGACGCAGGACGCGCCGAGGCCGACCAGATAGGGGGCGGTCCGCCCGATGCGGTCGCTGACCCTCCCGATCACGGGACCGATCACGGCCTCGACCACCGACCCGGAGGCGAAGGCGGCGGCGATAAGCAACGGACTGGCACCGAGGTCATCCATGCGCAACGGCGCCACCACGACGACCAGCCCGAAGGCGATCGACGGCGCGGTCAGGATGAGCACGGAGCGGGGCACCGTGGAACGCCGCAGCCGATCGACCGCCTCGCCCAAGGGCTGGCCACCGACTTCGGCGGCGTCCGGGATCGTGACGGCCACCGCGATCAGGATCGCGGCCAGGAAGAAGACCATCCCGAACACGATCTCGGTGCCGACCGCGTGCGCGAGCGCACCCATCGGCGCGCCGAGGAGCTCTCCCACGACGGCGGCCGCGATCACGGTTCCCATCAGTTCGCCCCGCCGGGCGACCGGGGCAGCCGAGATCACCCAGCTGATCGCCCCCGCCCACATCATGGCGCCGGAGGCTCCCTGGAAGAAGCGGCTCAGGTCGAGCAACACGATGTGGTCGACGAACCCGAAGAGGGGACTGAAGATCCCGATGCCGATCAGCCCTGCCAACACGGTCCGCCGCGGGCCGAACTTGGCGGCCAGCCACCCGGCCGGCAACGCCATCACCAGGGTGCCGGCGGCGAACGATCCGGCCAGGACCCCGGCCGCACCTTCACTCAGATCATGATCGGCGCGGAAGGTGGGCAGCAACGGGGTCAGGACCGAGAAGAAGGTCACGTCGAGGAAGACGACCGCGCAGGCGAGGATGAGCAATCGGCGCACCGACACATCCTGACACCGGAAGCGACGTTTCCGGGGTGATGTCGGCTGCCGGTGTCCGGGCGCGCCGACATCCCCGCCTCCGACCGCCGCCGACAAATACCTGAGAAACTTTCAAAAGCCTTGACCGGCCACACCCCGGAGGGGTGGCAGAGCGGTTGAATGCACTGGTCTTGAAAACCAGCATGCGTCTTACGGCGTATCGAGGGTTCGAATCCCTCCCCCTCCGCTGATCGCCTCGGCTGACGATTTCTTCGCGCATTGCCCGACCCCCCGGGCGAACTGCGCGCAGAAACGCTCACCGGCGAGCGTTTCTGCGCGCAGTTTGATTTGGGAGATATCGGTGATCGGGCCAGGCGCGGAAATGGGCGGGATCTGTCCGAAACCGCCGGACGGCGCGAAAGAATGACTCCGTGACCCGACCTTCAGTCATCCGCGTTTCGCTGATCCTGCTCGCGGTGGCGACCGTGTCGATCGGCATCCCGGCGACCTTCGCGCCGGAAACCTTCTACGACGACTACCCGTTCTTTGCTTCGTGGGTGCGCCTACTGCCTCCGTACAACCATCACCTGGTGAGCGATGTCGGCGGGCTCTACCTCGGGTTCGCCGCGATCTTCGCCTGGGCGGCGTGGCGACCCGCACCCCAACTGGTGCTGCCGCTCTGTTGGGGGTTCTTCCTATCCCAGGCGATCCACTTCCTGTTTCACATCGATCACCTGGAGGGCTTCTCGACCTTCGACGCTACGGCGCAGACGATCGCGCTCGGCCTGCTCGTCGCGGTGCCGCTGGTGCCGATCTGGCTGCTGCGTCGCCGCACCGGCTGAGCTCCGCAGGCTGGGCCGGGCACAGCCCGGTCTTTCCGCTGGTCAAAGCATCTCGGGTCGCTCGGGAGGGCCGTCTTCCTTCCCGTCGCGGCGGAGGATGCTGATCATGCCGTTGGGCTCGATGAAGGCGCGGGCGACGGTCTCCATGTCTTCCACGCCGTGGAGGCGCATCTGGGCTTTCACTTCCTCGTCGGTCATCAGCTCTCGGCGCATGACCCGGCGGTTGAGCTCTCCGTCTTCGACCAGCGGCCTCCGCCTGGGCTTCAGCAGATTCGCCAGCACCGGCCAGCGATAGGCGGCGGCGTCCACTGCGAGATCCCAAAGGAGGATCGTCACGATGAGGATCAGGCTGTCGCTCACCGAAGTTGCGTCCCCGTAGAGACCCGGCGCCGCGCCCTCCGCGACCAGAACGACGAGCAGCACATCGGTGACGCCGAGCCCGCCGGCTTCCCGCTGGCCGACCACTCGCATCAGCACGAGGATGACCAGGAACATCAGGGTGCCCCGCAGGATCGTCTCCCCGACCGGGACCGACGGCTCCAGGACAAGCGACCATTCGGGCATAGACAGGACTTACCCGGCGGGACGCCACCCAACCGTGCGCGGAAACCCTCACCGGCGGGCGTTTGCGCGCACGGTTCGTTTCGATCTGGCAGCATCGCCGCGATGGCTGAAGCAGGAACAGGGATCGAGCTCGCGCCGCTGACCACCCTCAAGCTGGGTGGCCCGGCCGAACGCCTGGTGCGCGTGACCGACACGGAAGAGTTGGTCCGGCTCGTCCGAGCCGGCGATGCGGAAGACGAGCCTCTCTTCTTCCTGGCCGGCGGCTCGAACGTCGTGATCAGCGACGAAGGGGTGCCCGGGACCACAATTCTGATCGACACGCGCGGCATCGACGAGCGGGTCTTGGACGACGGCCGGGTTTCGCTGACCGTGGCCGCCGGGGAGAGCTGGGACGCCCTCGTCGCCCGCAGCGTCGACTCGGAGCTCGCCGGGATCGAGTGCCTTTCCGGGATTCCCGGGTCGGTCGGCGCCACCCCGATCCAGAACGTCGGCGCCTACGGCCAGGAGGTCTCCTCGACCATCAACTCCGTCCTGGTGCTGGACAGGGAGACGGGCGAAGTCGGCGAACTTGCCGCTGCCGCCTGCGGCTTCGGGTACCGCTCGAGCCGGTTCAAGGGCGGTTCTCGCTTCCTGGTGCTGGCCGTGAACTTCCTGCTCACTCCTTCGCCGGATTCGGAGCCGCTGCAGTACGCCCAGCTGGCCGATGAGCTCGGCACCGAGACTGGCGAGCGGGTGCCGCTGTCCGTCGCTCGCGAGACCGTGCTGGAGCTGCGCCGGTCGAAGAGCATGGTGATCGATCCCGACGACCCGGACTCGGTCAGCGCCGGTTCCTTCTTCACCAACCCGATCGTCGGCCCCGAAGAGATGGGCGTGCTGGAGCAACGCACCTTGGAGCTCTACGGCCCGGATGTGTCGCCCCCCGCCTACCCCGCCGACGACGGCCTGGTCAAGACATCGGCGGC
>JBEBXB010000085.1:0-8504 GCA_040391885.1 Conexibacter woesei
GGGCCAACCTGGAGATGGGCGGCAAGGATCCCTTCATCGTCTGCTCCGACATCGGACCGGAAGGCGTCGAGGTGGCCGCCCGGGGCGGCGCCTGGGCGGCGTTCCTCAACGCCGGCCAGGTCTGCACTTCCTCCGAGCGGTTCTACGTGATGGAAGACGTGTTCGACGAGTACGTGAGCGCCTTCGTCGAGCACACCCGCTCGCTGACGATCGGCGACCCGTTCGATCCGGCGACCGAGATCGGCTCGCTGGCCTCCGCGGGCCAGAAGGCCAAGGTCGTCGCCCAGGTGGAGGCGGCGGTCGCCGCCGGCGCCGAGCTGCTGACCGGCGGCGGTGACGGAGGTCAGCCGAAGGGTCACTTCCTCGAACCGTGCGTGCTGACCGGGATGCCGGCCGACGCCGCGGTGCTGACGGAGGAGACCTTCGGCCCGGTCGCGCCGATCGTCCCCGTCGAATCGCTGGACGAGGCGATCGAGCTGGCCAACGGCCTCGATTTCGGGCTCGGGGCGAACATCTACACGCGGGACCTCAAGACGGCCATCCGGTGCGTGAAGGAAGTCCGGGCCGGATCGGTCTGGATCAACGATCCCCTCACCGACAACGACGCCGGGCCGTTCGGCGGCTTCAAGAACTCCGGGATCGGCCGCGAGCTCGGCACCGAGGGTCTCGACGCCTTCCGTGAAGCCAAGCACGCCCATATCGAGACCGAGATCGCGGTCAAGGAGTGGTGGTACCCCTACGGCTGATCGGTAAGCGGCCGTCGTCGCCGCCGAAATCGCGAAGGCGGGCTCCCCGCCCGCTTAGACTCGGTCCATGTCTTCCAGTGGATCACCGACTCGCCTGGACCAGACCCGAACCCCGTACATCGACGCTCTGCTCGAGTTCGCGCAGAGCGACCCCGGGCGGTTCAACGTGCCCGGGCACCAGGGTGGAATCGGCTCGGGCGAACAGCTCCAGCTCCTGGTCGGCCGCACCGGTCTGATCAACGACATCCCGGCGCTCATCGAGGGAATCGACGTCGGTGACCCGAACCCGTTCCAGGAGGCACAACGGCTGGCCGCCGACGCCTGGGGCGCCCGCCGGACCTGGTTTCTGATCAACGGCGCCTCTCAGGGCAACCAGGCGATGTGCCTCGCGGTGGCCCATATGGGCGGCGAGCTGGTCGTCCAGCGGAACGTCCATTCATCGGTGATCGACGGCATGATCATGGCGGGTCTCAAGCCGACCTTCGCCGCGCCGGAGGTCGACCCGGAGCTGGGCGTTGCCCACTGCCTCACCCCCGCGGCCCTGGCCGACGCCCTCGATCGTTGCCCCGAAGCCGCCGCCGCGGTCGTCGTCTCGCCCACCTACTTCGGCGCCACCGCCGACGTCCCGGCCCTCGCCGAGGTGGCCCACGGACGCGGCATCCCCCTGGTCGTCGACGAGGCCTGGGGCGCACATCTGCATTTCCATCCCGACCTTCCGGCCGCGGCGCTCGAGTCCGGGGCCGACCTGGTGATCTCCTCGACCCACAAGATCGTCGGCAGCCTGACCCAGTCGGCGATGATCCACCTGGGTTCCGGCCGATTCGAGGAGGAGATCATCGACCGGTGCATCTCGATGACCGAGTCGACCAGCCCCAACTCCCTCCTCTGCGGTTCGCTCGACGCCGCCCGCCAGCTCGCCGCAACCCAGGGAGAGGCCCTGCTCACCGAGACGATCGCCGTCCTCGCCGAGGCTCGCGCAGAGCTCCGTGAGGTCAAGGGCCTCGACGTTCTCGACGAGCGGCTACTGGAGCGCGAGAGCGTGGCCGGCTGGGATCCCCTCCGCCTGACGATCGATGTCCGGGGAACGGGCAGCACCGGGTACCGGATCGCCGCCATGGCCCGGGACCTCGCGAACGTGAACCTCGAGCTGGCCTCGGACACCGTTGCGGTCGCGGTCTTCGGCATGGGTTCCGGCACCCCGACCCGGGCCCGGCGCCTGATCGACGGGCTGATCACGGCGGTCGAGGAACTCGACGCGAAACCACCGGCCAACAAGCCGGAGTTCGCACCACCGCCGCTCTGGGGCGAGCCCGCCATGACCCCGCGGGACGCCTTCCTCGGCCGGCAGGAGGTGGTTCCCTTCGACGACGCCGAGGGCAGGATCGCGGCCGAGCCGTTGGCCACCTACCCGCCCGGGATCCCCAACGTGTTGCCGGGCGAGCGGCTGACCCGGGAGACCCTCGACTTCATCACCGACTCGATCGACCACGGCGGCTACGTCCGCGGAGCCGCCGACCGCGAGCTGACAACGCTTAGAGTCATCGCTGAATGAGCGAAGCCAGCCTGGTTCCGGGCCAGAACATCCCGATCAAGACCCTGCCCAACCTGCGTGACCTCGGGGGATACGCCACGGCCGACGGATCGACCGTGAAGCGCGGGATCCTCTATCGCTCCGTGGGGCTGGGACGACTCGACGACGAGGACCTGACCCGCCTCGAGGAGCTGCGGATCGAGACGATCTTCGACCTGCGGACAGCGGCTGAACGTGAAGCCAGCCCGGATCGGGAGATCGGAGCTCGGGAGATCGCCCTCGACGTGCTGGCAGGAGACGAAGGGTCCGCCGCGGCGAACATCACGGCGATCGTCACGGACCCGGGGAAGGTCGACGAGATGCTCGGCGGAGGTCGCGGCGCCGACCTCCTCCAGAACGCCTACCGCCAGCTGATCCAGCTTCCGTCGGCCAGGGACTCCTACTCCCGCTTCTTCACCGAGCTGGCGGGCGAGGCCGATCTGCCGGCGCTGTTCCACTGCACTACCGGCAAGGACCGGACCGGCTGGGCGGCAGCTTCGACGCTGCTCTTCCTCGGTGTGTCCGAGGAAGACGTCTACCACGACTATCTGCTCACGAACAAGCAGCTCCTGCCCGCTCTGGAACCGATGCTGGACGAGTTCAAGCAGGCGGGCGGCAACCCCGAGCTGCTGCGGCCGGTGCTCGGTGTCGACCGTGCCTACCTGACCACCGCGATCGAACTGATGAAGACCGAGTACGGCACGATCGACGCCTACATGTCGGAGGGCCTGCAGCTCGACGACGCTCTGCTGGCGGAACTCCGTTCCCGTCTGTTGTCGACCGACTGACCCACCGCGGCGTGGGCCGGCCAAGAGCCGGCCCAGTCGGTGCGGCCCGGCTCAGTCCGTGCCGGGATCGGACTCGATCAGTTCGATCCGGTAGCCGTCCGGGTCGCGGACGAAACAGAGCAGCGAGCCCCCTTCGCGGACCGTGTAGGGAGCTCGCTCGGGCTCGATGCCGACCTCAGCCAGCCCCGCAAGGGTGCCGTCCATGCTTTCGACCGTGATCGCGATGTGGCCGTAACCGGTTCCGATCTCGTACGGCTCGGTCTGATCGAAGTTCCAGGTCAGCTCCAGCCGGGGGCCGTCATCCGGCAGCCCCATGAATATGTTCTCCGCCTCGTCTCCGATCGGCATCCGCCGCAGCACTTCGAAGCCGAGCTTCTCATAGAACTGCACAGACTTTTCCGGGTCGAGGATGCGGTAACAGGTGTGGATCAACTGGGACATGCCTCAACCCTAGCCGGGTGCGTCCCTCGATCCCAGGGGCCCCGTGATATCCCCCGGTTAGGCTGGGTGCCATGACCACCTGGGATCGTGTCTCCGAACTGCCCCTGTCGATCGACTCGTACTCGTTGGAAGGACTCTCCTTCGCGCCCAACCCGGAGTTCGAGCGGCTGACCACCGTGATCCAGATAAGCGGCGGTGAGACCACCGGCTTCGGGGAGGACATCACCTACGAGGCACTCGACCAGATCGCGCAGCAGGACGCGGGCGCGTCGCTCGACCTGACCGGGCCCACGACCGTCGGCGAGTTCTGTGAGCTGGCCGGGCGGCTCGACCTGTTTCCCAGCCCGCCCGAACGGGAGGTCTCCCGGCTCTACCGCCGCTGGGCCTTCGAATCGGCGGCCCTCGATCTCGCGTTGAAGCAAGCCGGAACCAACCTCGCCGAGTACCTCGGCCGGGAGCTCAAGCCCCTGAACTTCGTCGCTTCGATGGGCCTCACCGGCGGCCCGGGCGGCACCAAGTCGGACATCGGCCTTCTCCAAGCCAAGCTAGACCGCTACCCCGACCTGAAGTTCAAGCTGGATCCGTCGCTCGACTGGGATCAGGAACTCATCGACGCCCTGGCAGCCACCGGCGCCGTCAACACGCTCGACCTCAAGGGCCAGTACAAGGGCACGGTCGTCGACATCGAGACCGACGCGGATCTCTACCGCCGCCTGGCCGAGTCGTTTCCGGACGCCTGGCTCGAGGATCCGGATGTCACCCCGGAGACCCGGGAGGTCCTGGACGGACGGTGGGACCGGGTGACCTGGGACGCACCGATCCATTCGGTCGGCGACATCGAGGCCCTCGAGCACAAGCCCCGGGTGATCAACATCAAGCCGTCTCGCATGGGCGGCCTCAAGTCCACTCTCGATGCCTACGACTGGTGTGATGCCAACGGGGTCGGCGCCTATGGCGGCGGCCAGTGGGAGCTGGGGATCGGCCGGATCCAGATCCAGTACCTGGCCTCGCTCTTTCATCCGGATACGCCCAACGACACTTCGCCGGTCGGGTACAACGCCGCGCTGCCGGAGCCGGGGCTGCCCTCCAGCCCGATGACGGTCGACGGAAATGGCTTCGGGAAGCCGAATTCGGCCTGAGGGTGACCGTATGAAAGTACGGCAGACCTAACTCGCTGCCTGCGCTACGGTAGGCCGTGATCCGCCGTATAACCCTCACCGAACGGAGCCCGACATGGCAGAGAAGAGTTTCGCCGAAGCACTCAACGCCCAGATATCGAACGAGTTCGCGGCTTCCCAGCAGTACGTGGCGATGGCCGTCTACTACGACAGCGAGACGCTGCCCCGTCTGGCCGCCTTCTTCTACCGCCAGGCGCTCGAAGAGCGTGAGCACGCGATGATGATGATCCAGTACCTGCTCGATGTCGACGAGCGCGTCGAGGTCCCGGACATCAAGTCGCAGCCGACCCAGTACGAGGATGGGCTCACCCCGGTAAAGGAAGCCCTCGCCCAGGAGGAGCAGGTCTCCAAGGAGATCTTCGGTCTCTTCGAACTGGCCCGGAACCTCAAGGACTACCGGGCGGAGCACTTCATGCAGTGGTTCGTCAAGGAGCAGGTGGAGGAAGTTGCTTTGATGGGCGATCTACTGAACGTGGTCGAGCGCTCCCGCGACAACCTGCTGCTGGCCGAGGAGTACATCGTCCGCGAGTCGCTCGGCGAAGAGGGCGACGACCCGACCGCACCGCCGATCGCCGGCGGTAGCTGAGGGGCGGCCGCCTTCGGGCCTGGCGGGTTGCCCTCGGACGGGGTGGGCTGCCTCCAGGCCTGGCGGGTTTCCTTCGGGCCGGGCGGGCTGCGTTATCCTGCGAACAGGAGAGCAGCCAGGGAGGCCGGTGGGACCGGTCGGGAAGTTCCCGCAGCTCATGGGAGACGGGCGCAAGCCCGATGAGAGGAGAAATTCAATGTCCGTGGTATCTCGAACCGCAGAGGCCCGAACGGCATCGCCGGCCGGCCTTCGACGAGTGATCTTGGCGGTCGTCGCCGCACTCGCCGTGCTTTCGGCCTTGGGCCTCAGCCTGGCCACCGGCCCGGCCGCGCAGGCCGCCGACCCCGCCATCTTCAAGGCCGGGGCCGCCGCCAGCAACATCAACCCCGACACGCCACAGTACATCGGTGGCTACGGATTCAAGGGCGGGCCGACCATGGACGTCAACGACGACCTGGAGGTTCGCGCCTTCGTCGTCGGCAAGGGCAAGGACGCGGCCGTCTTCGTCTCGGCCGACCTCACCGGCTGGTTCAGCGCGTACCACGGTCCCGAACTGGAGCCCTACGGCATCGACCGGACCCGCGAGAAGATCGCGACCGCCCTCAAGTCGCACGGTTTCGAGATCGGCCGCGAATCGGTGATCATCAACTCCACCCACACCCACTCGGCACCCGCCGTGGTCGGCATCTGGGGACCGCCCGACCCGGCCTACCTGCAGAAGGTGAGCGAAGCAGCCGTCGATGCCGCCGCCCGGGCCGCATCCGGAGCCAAGACCTCCGAGATCTGGACCGCGGTCGGCGACGTCCGCTCGTTCGTCTGGCAGAACGGCCAGGGAACCAACCACCCGGACGGGTTCGAGGCCGACAACCAGCTGCCGATCATGTGGGCCCGTGACCCGAAGACGGGTGCGACCAACGCCCTCTACGCGACCGTCCCGAACCACCCCGATCAGTTCCGGGGCGAGGCACACAACAAGCTCTCGGCCGACTGGCCGGGCTACGCCCGCAAGATGCTCGACGCGCAGAACGGCGGCGTCGCCGTGCTCGCCGCCGGCACCCTGGGACGCCAGGAGCCCCCGGGATCGGTCAACACCTACGACGAAGTGATCCCGCAGGGCGAGTACGTCGCCAACGAGATCCAGCGCACGTTGGCCAAGGCGACCCCGCTGACCAGCGACACGATCGCCGGCAGCGAGAAGCACTTCACCTTCGAGGCCGACAACGGTGGCCTGATCAACTTGATCGTGGGCTATCGCAATCCGTCCACGGCCTGTCTCGACGTGCTCGAGTACTGCCCGATTCCGCGCTCCAAGGCCCCTGAGTACTTCACCCCGGGCGTCGGCGCCACCCTGCCCCAGGTCGGGGCGACCACCTCCGCGATCCGGGTCGGCGACATTGTCTACGCCACCAATCCCGGTGAGGCGTTCCCCGAGGTGAACCGGGCGATCCGCGAGTCGATCTCCGGTGCCCGTCAGGTCAACGCGATCGCTTTGACCGACATGCTCGGCTACTACTACGTGCGCGACGACTACACCGAGCAGCAGTTCGGGTCGAGCAACTTCGAGTCCTACAACGTCGGCAAGGACCTCCCGCAGATCAATGCGGACAAGGCCCGTGAGGCGGCAGCCGAGCTCGGGTTCCAGACGAGCGCGAAGACGGTCCACGCCCCGTTCGACGCCGATGTCGAGAACCGGCCGGGCCTCCAGTGGTACCCCGATCAGCTCGAATCGGCCGATCCGACGATCAACATCTACGGCACCGCGGCTCGTTCCCAGGACAAGCTGGTCCCGGCCCCCGACACGATCCAGTGGGATTTCGACGACGGCACCACCGCCACCACCGAGAACGGTGAGCGTTTCGACCACACGTTCCCCGGCCCCGGGGCCTACGACGTGACCGCCACGGTCACGGGCTCGAACGACAAGACCCGCACCTGGACCGACACGATCACGATCAACCCGCCGCTCGCGGCTACCGCGACCGTGACCAAGCGGGCCTGGAACGTCGCCGCCCTGAAGGTCGTCGGCGAAGGCGGCTCCGGCAAGTACGTCAGCGCCCGCTGGACGTGCCACGACGGCAAGTCGGTCGACGGCCTCTCGGTGAGCTGCGCCGGCAAGAAGTCCGGTGAGGCGACCGTGACCCTGGTCGACGGAGCCGGCAACACCGCCACCGCCAAGGTGAAGGTGCCGAAGGCCCCGGCGAAGATCCAGCTCGTCTCGGCCAAGCCGAAGAGCCTGGTCCTGAAGAGGGGCAAGAAGAAGGCCGTCAAGGTCAAGGTCAAGAACGTCGGAGGCACGACCGCGAAGAAGCTCAAGGTCTGCGTCAGCGGCCCCCGCAAGGGCGTCTACAAGCCGGCCCGCAAGTGCTTCTCCGGCCGCAACCTCGCCGCCGGCAAGGCGAAGGTCGTCAAGGTCGTCCTTCGCGGCAAGAAGAAGGGCAAGGCCAAGGCGAAGCTGACCGTCAAGTCCGGCAACGGCGGTTCGGCGAAGGCCGCAGTCAAGGTCCGGACCAAGAAGTAGCCCCGTCGGGGCATCACGCCCCGACGGTGTGATCCGGGAGCCCGGGCCGGCGCTAGCGCCGGCCCGGCTCTACCGGATCGGGCCCCGCGCCGGCCTACGCGCCGGCCCGGGCTCTTTCCCGGATCGGGGTCAGGGCGTCGGTCCACACGACCAGCTCGTCCAGCATCCCGGCGGCGCTGCGTTCGTATCGGTCGGTGCCCGCGAAGCTGCCGTTCTCGTCGATCAGGCTGGAGACCCCGGGGATCGGCACCTGAGCGGCCAGCGGCATCATTCCGAGCTGCGTCAAGGTCGGCTTCAACGCCTGGACCGCCCGGGCCCCCGCCCACACTCCGCCGTAGCTGACGAACCCGACCGGCTTTCCGGACCATTCGTGGTAGAGGAAATCGATGGCGTTCTTGAGCGCCGGCGCCGGGGTAGCGTTGTACTCCGGGGTGACGAACACGAACGCGTCGGCACGGTCGACCGTGGCGCTCCACGCCTTGGTGTGATCCTTCGTGTAGGCCCGCCGCCCAGGCATCTCGGGTTCGTCCATGAACGGCAGGTCGAGCTCGAGCAGGTCGATCAGCTCCACCTGGAACCGGTCGTCGGCCTCCGCGATCGGCAGGAACCAGTCGGCGACTGACTTGCCGACTCGTCCGGGACGCACAGAAGCGAGAATCACATGAAGGTTGATCATG
>JBEBXB010000086.1:0-8482 GCA_040391885.1 Conexibacter woesei
AGGACAAGTTCCTCACCTCGCGGGCAGAGCTTTCCGAGACCATGGCGATGACCCTTGGCGGCCGTGCCGCCGAGGAGATCGTCTTCGGCGAGATCACGACCGGGGCCTCGAACGACCTCGAGAAGGTGACCGCCACCGCGAAGCAGATGGTGATGCGGTTCGGGATGTCCGAACGGCTCGGCCCGCGCGTCTTCGGACACGATCGCGGTCAGCCTTTCCTCGGCCGCGAGATGGGTTCCGAACCCGATTACTCCGACGAGATCGCCCGTGAGATCGACGACGAGATCCGCCGGATCGTCGAAAGCGCCCACCAGACAGCCAAGGACATCCTCGACGAGCGTCGTGACGACCTCAAGCGGATCTCCGAGATCCTGCTGACCCGCGAGACGATCGACGCCGACGAGTTCGTCGCCCTGCTCGACGGCGCCTCCGAGGAGGAGGTCTACCCCCCGGGGTCGGACGCCGACAAGCAGGAAGACCTGCCGACCGAGCCCGAGCCGGTCCATCACCCGACCACCGAGCCTTCGCCGTCACCGCCCCGTCCGGGCTACGCCGGCGGCATGACCGACATTCGCAGCGACTCCGAGTAACCGCCCGGCCCGGGCAGCCCAGGTGGCTTCGGCCACCCAGGTGACCCCGGCGGCCCAGGTGGCCCCGCCCGCTCGAACTCCGAACTGAGCGCGGAAACCCTCGCCGATGAGAGTTTCCGCGCACGGTTTGGTCTGGTTCTCCGATCCCTTCCGGATCGTGCGTAGAAACTCCCGCCGATGGGAGTTTCCGCGCACGGTTCATTTCCGTACCCGGTTCCGCAGGCGATAATGGCTGCGTGAACAGCGATCGATTCGATGTCGTCGTGGTCGGAGCCGGACTTGCCGGGCTTGCCGCCGCAAGGATGCTGCGGAGCGCGGGGGCTTCGGTCTGTGTGCTCGAGGCGCGGGACCGGGTCGGTGGCCGGACTCTCAACGAGGAGATCGGTGACGGGGAGATAGTCGAACTGGGCGGCCAATGGGTCGGCCCGGGCCAAGACCGGATCCTGGAGCTGATCGAGGAGCTCGGGCTGGAGACCTTTCCCACCTGGACCGCCGGCCTGAACCTGTTCGAGCGATCCGGGAAGATCAGCCGGTACCGGGGAACCATCCCTCGCATCAATCCCGTTTCGCTCGCCGAGGTCGGGATCGCGCTCAAGCGACTCGACCGGATGGCCGCCAAGGTCGATGTCGAGCGGGTCTGGGACCAGGCCGAGCTGGCCGACTGGGACGGCGTCACCGTCGCCAGCTGGATGAAGCGCAACCTGAAGACCGGCGCCGGACGGGACATGCTGCGGCTCGCGATCGAAGCGGTCTGGGCGGCCGAACCGGAGGACATCTCCCTGCTTCACCTGCTCTTCTACATCCGTGCCGCCGGGTCGATCGAGGCTCTGCTCGACACCGAAGGCGGCGCCCAGGAATCCCGGGTCGTCGGGGGCACCCAGCGGATCTGCCTCCTCATGGCGGAAGAGCTGGGCGACGCGGTCAGGCTGAACAGCCCGGTCCGAAAGGTCGAGTGGGGTGGCGGCGTGACCGTCTCCGGCGACGGGTTCGAGGTGCGGGCCGGTCGGGCGATCGTGGCCTTGCCGCCGGCCTTGGCCGGCAGGCTGGTGTACGAACCGGCGCTGCCGGCTGCCCGCGACGGGCTCACGCAGCGGATGGTCCAGGGATCGGTCGTCAAGACGATGGCGATATACCCGGAGCCGTTCTGGCGGCAGCGGGATCTCTCGGGCCAGGCGACCAGCGCCGACGGCCCGGTCTCGGTCGTCTTCGACAACTCACCGCCCGGCGGGACCCCCGGCGTGCTGCTGGCCTTCCTGGAAGGCGACGCCGCCCGGGCGGCGATGGATCTGCCCGAGTCGGAACGGCGGGAGATCGTCCTCGACTGCCTGGTGCGGCTGTTCGGGGCGAGGGCCGCGCAGCCCGACCGTTACGTCGACAAGGCCTGGGCTGCCGACCAATGGTCACGCGGCTGTTACGGCGGCTACCTCCCGACCGGGGCCTGGATGACCTACGGCCACGCGCTCCGCGCCCCTGTCGGCCCGATCCATTGGGCGGGGGCCGAGACCGCCACCGTGTGGGCCGGCTACATGGAGGGCGCCGTCCGCACCGGAGAACGCGCCGCGGACGAAGCCCTGGCTTGAGGGCCGCTACCCGGCCCGGACTCCGGAAATCGATCATCTAGGGTTGTCGCGTGAAGGTCATGGGCATCGTCAACGTGACGCCGGACTCGTTTTCCGACGGCGGGGAGTTCCTGGATCCGGAAGCGGCGATCGCCCATGGGCAGGAGCTGGTTGCGGCGGGTGCCGACGTGCTGGACATCGGCGGCGAGTCGACCCGTCCGGGTGCCACCGCGGTCGCCGCGGAGGTGGAGCTGGCCCGGGTGATACCGGTGATCGAAGGCCTGGCCGGTCTCGCCCCCGTCTCCATCGACACGACCAAGGCCGAGGTGGCGGCCAAGGCGATCGATGCCGGGGCGACGATCGTCAACGACGTCACCGCCCTCGGTGATCCCGGGATGGCCCCGCTCTGCGCCGAGCGGGGGGTGGAGGTCGTGCTCATGCACATGCTCGGCACCCCGCGAACGATGCAGGACGACCCCCGGTACGGGGACGTCGTCGCCGAGATCCTCGAGTTCCTCGCCCGCCGGGTCGCCGTCGCGGAAGGAGCGGGAATCTCACGGGATCGGATCTGGATCGATCCCGGCATCGGGTTCGGAAAGACCGTCGAGCACAACTTGACCTTGCTGGCCGCAACCGACCGGTTCGCCGCCACCGGGCTGCGCGTGATGGTCGGGCCGTCGCGCAAGGGCTTCATCGGCAAGCTCGACGGAGGTGCTCCCGAACGTGACCGGACAGGCGGCACGATCGCCGCCTGCCTCGCAGCTTCGGACGGCGGTGCCGGCATGGTCCGGGTGCACGACGTTGCCCCCGTCTCCCAGGCCATCAAGGTGTCCCGCGCGATCGACGGTGCCCGGTGAATCGGCGCGATAGGTTGGCACGGTGAATCCCGACTCGCCGATCCGGCCCAACCCGATTATCCGGCTTCGCGGCATCACCCTCTATACCCACCACGGGGTGGCGGAGGCCGAGCGGGAGGTCGGTCAGCGGATGGCCTTCGATATCGATCTGGTTCCCATTTCCTGCGACGCGACGTCGACCGACGACGTGGCCGACACGATCGACTACGGCGCCGTAACCGGGCTGGTGGTCGAGCTGGCATCCGGCCAAAGCTTCCGCACCTTGGAACGGCTGGTCACGGTGATCGGTGAGGCGATCCTCGAGCGGTTCCCGGCCGAGTCGGTCACCGTCCGGGCGACGAAGCCGGTCCCGCCGGTGCCGGTGACGATGGACGGCGCCTCGGTCGAGGTGACCCTCCGCCGCGACGGCTCGAAAAACTCCGAGGCATGACCGATCCCGCGAGCCCGGAAGCGTCCGAGTCGGTCCCCGGTCGGGTCGTCTACCTCGGTCTCGGTTCGAACATCGGCGACCGTCACGGATACCTGAACCAGGCGATCGACCGGCTCGTCGCCGCCGGGGTCGTGCTCGAGTCGGTCTCCTCCGCCTGGGAGACGGCCCCGGTCGGGTTGATCCTCGACCAGCCAGACTTCCTCAACGCCGCGATCCGGGTCCGGACATCCCTCGGCCCGGAGGAGCTGCTCGACCTGCTCAAGGAGACCGAGCGGGCAATCGGCCGGGAGACGGGACTGCCACCGCATTCGCCGCGGGTGATCGACATCGACCTCCTACTGATGGATGGGGTGGAGCACGAGTCGGACCGCCTCAAGCTGCCCCACCGGGAAGTCACCTCGCGGCGGTTCGTCCTTGCGCCGCTACTGGAGCTGGACCCCGAATTGACCTTGCCCGACGGCACCCGTCTAGACGCGGCCATGGCCGCGTTGGAAGACGAAGTGGCGGCGACCGGGGAGGATCAGGGGATCCGCAACGCCGGCACCTTCCGGCGGCTTTGAGGAGCGGCCGGGCTAGCCGAGCCCGGGAATCAGGTCAGCCACCGAGTCGACGATCAAGGAGGGAAGGAAGGGGTATCGCTCCGCGTCCTCGCGGGAGGTGACGCCGCTGAGGACGAGGACCGTCTTCAACCCCGCCTCGATCCCGGAGACGACATCGGTATCCATGCGGTCGCCGACCATCGCGGTGTGCTCGGAATGAGCGCTGAGGCTGTTCAGGGCCGAGCGCATCATCAACGGGTTCGGCTTGCCGACGAAGTAGGGCTCGACCCCGGCAGCCCGGCTGATCAGCGCCGCGACCGAGCCGGTCGCGGGCAGCACCCCTCCCGGAGCGGGCCCGACGTTGTCCGGGTTGGTCGCGATGAACCGGGCGCCGTTCATGATCAAGCGGATCGCCTGGGTGATCCGTTCGAAGCTGTAGGTGCGGGTCTCGCCGAGCACGACGTAGTCGGGATCGACCTCGTTGATCGTGTAGCCGAACTCGTGGAGAGCGGTTGCCAGCCCCGGCTCACCGACGACGAAAGCCGAGCCGCCGGGGCGCTGGTCGTCGAGGAAGGTGGCGGTCGCCAGGGCCGAGGTCCAGATCGATTCCTCCGGGACGTCGAGACCGGTCCGCGCGAGGCGGGCGGCGAGGTCACGGCGGGAGTAGATCGAACTGTTGGTCAGGACCATGAAGGGGATCCCGAGCTCCTTGAGGCGGCCGATGAACTCGGGGGCGCCCGGGATCGGTTCCTGCTCGTGGACCAATACCCCGTCCATGTCCAACAGCCAGTACTTGATTTCTCGTTCGACCATTGCCCGGGAGACTAGAGAACAGGGTCGTCACTTTTGTGAGATTCGTGCACGCGGGTAGATTGAGAGGGAGGGCCCGGATGCACCCGGGATGGTCCTGGGTGCGCCCGGTCTGGTGTCGCGGCATCCGGACCCGATCGAACAAGGAGGCAGATCGATGGGTGCTGACGGAACGATCGTGGTGGTTGGGGCCAGCCTGACCGGCGCGAAGGCGGTCGAAGCGGCGCGCGACGCGGGGCATGACGGTCGGGTGGTCCTGATCGGCACCGAGTCACACCGGCCATATGAACGGCCGCCGCTCTCCAAGGAGTATCTGCGCGGCGAACGCGACGATGCCCCCTGGGTCCACGAGGAGGACTGGTACGACCGGAACCGGGTCGAGCTCCTGACCGGCCACACCGTCACGGCGATCAGGCCGGGGGAGTCGAAGGTGGAGATGGACGGCGGCGATCCGGTCAGCTATGACCGCCTCCTGATCGCCACCGGTGCCGAGCCTCGCCGGATCGACGTGCCCGGCACCGGGCTGGAGGGCGTGGTCTACCTCCGGGATCTGGGCAGCTCCGACGCACTCGGCACCCGGATCGCCGACGGTGCCCGGATCGCGGTGATCGGAGCCGGCTGGATCGGATCCGAGGTGGCCGCGTCGGCCCGCCAGAAGGGTTGCGAAGTCACCGTGATCGAGCCGGCCGAAGTTCCGCTGGAGCGGGTTCTGGGCCGGACGATGGGCGGCGTCTACCGCGACATCCACATCGATCACGGCGTGCGGTTCCTGAGTCGCACCGGCGTGGACTCGTTCGAGGGATCAAGCCGGGTCGAACGGGTCCGGACCAGCGACGGAGGCACGGTCGAAGCCGACCTGGTCGTGGTCGGGATCGGAGTCGCACCGCGGACGGCTCTCGCCGAGCAGGCCGGGATCCCGGTGGACAACGGCATCCTCGTCGACGCGTCGCTCCGCACGGAACTGCCGGGGATATTCGCGGCCGGCGACGTCGCCAATGCCTGGCATCCCTTCTACGAGCGGCGGATCCGGGTCGAGCACTGGGCCAACGCACGGCGCCAGGGAGCCGCCGCGGGCCGTTCCGTAGCCGGGGAGGAGGTCTCCTACGACGAGATCCCCTACTTCTTCTCCGATCAGTACGACGTCGGCATGGAATACGTCGGCTACGCGGATGGTGACGACGAACTGGTGATCCGCGGCGATCTCGACGGACGAGAGTTCATCGCCTTCTGGCTGCAGGACGGCCGGATAGCGGCCGGCATGAACGTGAACGTCTGGGACGTGAGCGACACGATCCGGGACTTGATCAAGACCCGGGCCGAGATCGACCGCGACGCCCTCGCGGATCCGGGGACCGACCTCAGTTCGTTGCTGCCCTGAGCGGCGCCAGCCACTCGTCCGGGAGGCCGGCCTTCAGGGTTCCCGGGAAATCGGGGTCGATTCGCTTGGCGGCGATGCCTATCGGCCGTGACTCGATGGCCGGCCGGAGGTCGTCCATGGTCATCGCCAGCAGGATCGACGGGGCGATCTGGAAATCGGCCGCGTTCGCGGTGGATCCGCCGATCGTGCCGTCCTCCACCCAGCCGTCCAACCGGTCGAGAATCGCGGGCAACGCCGCCAGACGGGCCCGCACGTTCTCGTCGGTCGAGTCGTTGAGCTTGGCCGACGCGATCACCAGGGGGCCCGCCGTCTTCGCGGCGAGCTGCTTCGGTGCGGGCAGCTTCGCTCGCTCCATGTAAGTGACCAGGGTGCTGCGGTCACGACGCAGGAGCCACCAGATGATCTGGCGGATCGGATGCTGGAGCTGGGACTCACCGAACTGCTCCGCCTCGAGCACGGCATCTCGGCGCGGGTCGCCCTCTGGCGGCAGCAACGGCGGCTCCGGGACCAACCGGTCCAGGCCGCGGGCGATCTCGACCGAGTGTTGGAACTTTTCGCCGTTGAACCGCAGGGCGGGCACCGTGTTCCCCGAGAATCCGGCCAGCTTCAGCATCCCCCGGTGCGCCGCGGGCAGCAGATCGATTCGCCGATACTCGATTCCCTTGAAGCCCAGCATCAACTCCACACTGGTTCCGGGGTGTGAAGCGGGCAGCGTGAACAGCGTCGCCTTGCTCATTCAGGGAGTGTAAGCAGGATCGGGGATGAGATTCGCGGCGACGCGAGCCCGACGCCGGCCTTAGGGCGATCCGCCCTCGCCCGAGGTCCCTCGCGTCATGAAATCGAGATCAGCCCCGAGATGGGCGGGCAGGACCGTCGACGCGTAGAGACGGCTCCAGCCACGTTCCGGAAGCGATGGCGGAGAGAACCGCTTCCTCCGGACCTCCATCTCCTCTTCGTCGACCAGTAGGTCCAGTCGGCGTTCGTCGGTGCTGAGCTCGATCATGTCGCCGGTCTCGACCAGGGCCAGCGGTCCCCCGACGGCCGACTCCGGCGAGGAGTGAAGGATGACCGTTCCATACGCGGTTCCGCTCATGCGACCGTCGGAGATCCTGACCATGTCGCGAACGCCCGACTCCGCCAACTTCTTGGGAATGGGCAGAGCGCTCGATTCCGGCATGGCACCGCCGATCGGGCCCATGTTGCGAAGGATGATCACCGAGTCTGGGTCGATCTCCCGATCGGGATCGTTGAGCACGGCGCCGGCCGCGTCCGCATCATCGAACACGATCGCCGGTCCACGGTGATTCAGGAGCGCCGGGGAGGCGGCCGAGACCTTGAGGACGGCCCCGTCCGGAACGAGGCTGCCCCGGAGGACCGCGAGGCCGCCGGGCGGATGCAGAGGATCCTCGAGGGTGCGGATGGTGGTCTGCCAGGACTGTGGCGGATCTGTGTCGGCGAGAAGCTCCCCGACGGTGTCGCCGCTGACGGTCATGGCCTCGAGCGCGAGCAGGGGTTCGAGCTCCTTCATGAGAGCCGGTACGCCGCCGGCATTGTGGAAGTCCTCGATGTAACCGGCTCCCGCGGGCTTGCAGTCGACCAGGACCGGAACCTCGCGGGATATGGAGTCGAACTGCTCCAGATCGAGTTCGATCCCGGCTCGGCGAGCGATCGCGAGGAGATGGATGACCGCATTGGTCGAGCCGCCGAGTGCCGAGAGGATCACCAGGGCATTTCGGATCGAGCCCCGGGTGACGAGGTCCTTCGGCCGGGGCCCGCGACTCTTGGCGAGGTTGGCGGCGCGGCGACCGATCGCGACACAGTGCTGGAGACGGGCACCCGAGCTGGAAGGTGCGGTGGCGCTGCCCGGAAGGGTGAGGCCCATCGCTTCCGTGATGCAGGCCATGGTCGAGGCGGTGCCCATCACCGGACAGGTCCCCGCCGTCGCGCAGAGGTTGCTTTCTACTTCTGCGATCTCGGATTCAGTCCGTTGGCCGGCCCGGTACTCGGCCCAGTTGCCCCGGCAGTCGGTGCAGGCACCGAGCCGCTGCCCACGCCAATGTCCGGCGAGCATCGGCCCGGTCACCGCTGAGATGGCGGGGATGCCGGCGGAGATCGCCGCCATCAGCTGCGCGGGGACGGTCTTGTCGCAGCCACCGGCGAGAACCACGGCATCCATCGGCTGGCAGTTGATCAGCTCCTCGGTCTCCATGGCCATCAGGTTCCGGAGGAACATCGAGGTGGGGGAGAGCAGAGTCTCGGCCAGTGACATGGTCGGAAAGACGACCGGCAGCGCCCCCGACTGGAGGACGCCGCGCTCGA
>JBEBXB010000087.1:0-8450 GCA_040391885.1 Conexibacter woesei
CCCGCCGAGACGCCAGTGAAAACCACCAACGCCCCAGCGGGGTCTTTCGAGAACCACGCGGCAGCTTCAGCCACCGCGCCAACAGCTACAGATTGCGAGGGAGGAGAACCTCTCTAGCAATCACCATCCGCTGAATCTGGCTGGTGCCTTCGTACAGCTGCATGATCTTGGCGTCACGCATGTACTTCTCGACCTCGTACTCCTTGATGAAGCCGTAGCCGCCGAAGACCTGGACGGCGTCGGTGGTGACTTCCATCGCCGAGTCGGCGGCGAAGCGCTTGGCCTCGGAGGAGGTGAGGGTGTTGCGCTGTCCCTGGTCGAGCTGGACGGCGGACTGCCAGGTGAGCAGGCGGCCGGCGTCGACCTTGACCGCCATGTCGGCGATCAGGAACTGGATCGCCTGGTGCATCGCGATCGGCACGCCGAACTGCTGACGCTCCTTGGAGTACTGGACGGCGGCCTCGAAGGCGGACCGGGCGATGCCGACGGCCATGGCGGCGACACCGGGACGGGTGCGGTCGAGGGTCATCATCGCCAGCTTGAAGCCGCGGTTCTCCTCGCCGATCAGGTTCTCGGCCGGGACCTCGACGTCGTTGAAGGTGACGGTCGCGGTGTTGGAGGCCCGCTGACCCATCTTGTCTTCCTTCTTGTCGATCGTGATGCCGTCCTGACGGTCGACGACGAAGGCGGAGATGCCCTTCGAGCCGGCCTCGGGATCGGTCTTCGCGTAGACGGTGAACCAGTCGGCGTACTGGCCGTTGGTGATGAAGCACTTGGAGCCGTTGATGACGTACTTGTCACCCTTCTTCACGGCGCGGGTCTTCATGCCGGCCACGTCGGAGCCGGCGTCCGGCTCGGTCAGGCAGAAGGAGGCGAGCTTGGGCTCCTCGCAGAGCATGCCGAGGTACTTCTTCTTGGTCTCCTCGGAGCCGCCCAGCGAGACGGGGGCCGAAGCGAGGCCGTTGCAGGCGAGCGAGGTGCCGATGCCGGAGCAGCCCCAGCCGAACTCCTCCTCGATCAGGCAGCCCGAGAGGTAGTCGAGGCCCGGTCCACCGTACGCCTCGTCGACGTGGGTGTTCATCAGGCCGACTTCCCAGGCCTTGTTGATCACGTCCTGGGGGAAGGTGCCGTCCTTGTCGTACTCGAAGGCGACGCTCCGCATCTCCTTCTCGGCGAAGCTGTGCGCCATTTCGCGCAGGTCCTTCTGCTCGTCGGTAAGCGTGAAGTCAACCACTTCTACAAACTCCTTCAGTTGGTGAAAACCGTCTGGAAACCGCATTCCGGGCCGGGGGCGACAGGCCCGGGGCCACCCGATTGACTTGTCAATCAACAGCGGCTCGTGAAGGGTATCGGATGAGACGCGTATGCGGGCATACTCTGAGGCCATGTCGGCCTGCACAGCCAACCTTCACCCGGTCCCGTGTCTTTCGCGGTAGTCGCGTCGATCCCCGCGCCCGGGCATGCTCGGGCGCTTCTGGCCGTCGGGGCGGGCGAGCTCTCGCTGGTGCTGTTGATCCTGGTCGCCGTCGCGGTGCCGGTGGCGGCGATCGCGTTCGCCCGGTCGGGCAAAGGGCTGGAGGATCTCGGCAAGGGCACGTTCGCGGTCGATTTCGATGAAGCCTCCGGCGAGGATCGCGGTGACGAGGTCCGTCAGATGGTCGAGGCGCGTGCCTGGCGACGGGAGAGCCGGGGCGAGGATCCGGGTGACGTCGAGGCCGAGATCGATCGGTTGCTCGCGCTCGATCCGGGCGACCCGGTCGAACCGGTGGCGACGGAGCGCTCTCCCGGGTTGTCCGACCTTGGAGGCCTTGACGACGGGCCTCCGTCGGTCGACGGGCTCTCCGGCCTGCGGGAGGAGATCCGTCAGATCGTGGTCGCCAACAACGAGCGCCGCGAGCGCCGGGGTGAGGAGCCTTTGGCGGTCGAGGCCGAGGTCGAAAGACGTTTACGGGAGTTGACCGCGGACTAGTATTGATCCATGGACCGTGATGAAACCCATCCGGGTGAAGAGGGGGTCACCTACGAGATCGAAGACCTTGTCGTCCTGCCCGGGACCTACTTCAACCCTCAGACCGAGGTGGTGGTGATCGTCGACGACTCGGCCTCGATCGACCAGGGGATCTTCAACATGGAGTCGTTCGAGGGCGCCGAGTGGGTGCGCATCTCCGAAGAGTCCGCCGTCGACGAGCAACGGCGCGACGAGCTCATGGAGACCTTCCAGACCCACTACCACCCCGGCGGACGCGGGTCGGTGAGCGAGACCGCGCTCGAGCAGGGCGACGACGAGCTCGACGAGGACGAGACCGGCCAGGAGATCGGCCGGGAGGACTGATGGGCGGTCCCGGGGGCCGATGAGAGCGGACCGTCTCACCCTGCTCGGGGTACCGATCGACAGCGTCGGTCAGGCGGGCGGGACGGAACGTGGCCCGGATGCGCTGCGGGCGCTCCTGGCCGCCGACGAGCTCGACGACGCCGGCGATACCTCAAACCGCATCCGGGGGCTGGAGCGGGATCCGGGAAACGGCTGGCTCGCCTTCGACGACATCGTCGAGTTGACGATCGAGGTGAGGACGAGGGTCGCGGACCTGACCGATGCCGGCAGGGTCCCGTTGATCCTGGGCGGATGCTGCACGCTGCTGCCCGGCGCGCTGGCGGGTGCCCGCGACTCCCTGGGTGAACTGGGTTTGGCCTACCTGGACGGCCACCTGGATCTTTTCACGGGGATCACCTCCCCCACCGGAGAGGGAGCCGACATGCCGGCCGCGGCCGTCCTCGGGATCGCCCCGCCGGGGCTCCTCGAAACTCTCGGCGAGACGCCGATAGTCGATCCGGCGAGGATCGCTTTCGTCGGCGCCCGGGACGAGGAGGAGCTGGAGCTGATCGCCCCGTTCCCGGCCGGGCTGGGGATCGGGCGCAACGACCACAGGAGCAGCCTGCGGCACGCCGACCTCGATCGGATCGGCCGGCAGATCGCCAACGAAGTGAGCGGCGGCGACGGCGGACCGTTCTGGCTCCATCTGGATGTCGACGTGTTGGACCGCCGGGCCTTCCCGGCAACCGATTACCTGATGGATGACGGTCTGAGCCTGCCGGAATTGCGGGCGCTCATGGCCCCGCTCGGTTCCGCGGAAGGGCTGGCCGGGGTCGACGTGGCCTGCTTCAATCCCGACAAGGATCGGGACGGCAGCAGCGGCCGGGCCTTGGTCGATCTCGTGCGCCAGACGATCATCACCTAGAATCTGGGCATGCTAGAAGCTGGCTCGAAGGCCCCCGATTTCACTCTCAAGGATCAGCGTGGCAAGGATGTCACCCTGTCCGACCATTTCGGAGAGATGATCGTCCTCTACTTCTATCCCAAAGCCAACACCTCCGGCTGCACCACCCAGGCCTGCGGGGTCCGTGATCGCAAGCTCGATTACAGCCATGCCGGAGCCACGGTGATCGGGGTTTCACCCGATGAAGTGAAGGCGATCCGCAAGTTCGACGAAGCGCACGACCTCGGATTCACGCTCCTGGCCGACAAGGATCACAAGGTCTCCGATCTCTACGGGACCTGGGTCGAGAAGTCGATGTACGGCAACAAGTACATGGGCGTGCAGCGCGCGACTTTCATCATCGACCGGGAAGGCAAGATAGCCCGGGTCTTCCCCAAGGTCCAGCCGAAGACACACGACGACGTCGTGTTGAAGGCCCTGGTCGAACTCAACACGACAGTTTGAACAATGGCTGACTGGGGCCGGGGTTCATACGAACTGACCGCCTCGCAGCTGGCGCCGATCGCCGACCTGGTGATCGACGCAGCCGAACCGGTCAACGGTCAACGCCTCCTCGACATCGCCTGCGGCACCGGCAACGCCGCCCTGGTCGCCGCCCGCCGCGGCGCTTCCGTGGTCGGCCTGGATGGCGCCCCGCGCCTATTGGCGGTCGCGGCCGAACGAGCCGGGCAGGAAGGCCTGGGGATCGATTGGATCGAAGCCGACATGGCCGAGCTTCCGTTCGCGGAGCACAGCTTCGACCTGGTCACCTCGGTCTTCGGGACGATCTTCGGCGATGCGGAACGGGTCGCCGCCGAGATCGGGCGAGTGCTCTCCCCCTCCGGCCGCATCGCGATCTCTTCATGGACCCGTGAGGGGCCGATGGAACGGATCGGGGAGCTGGCCCAACGGCATGTGTCCGCTGCCCTCGGGCAGGCCGATGGTTCCGGGCCGGGTAGCGCTGCCGGCGCCGTGGACGAGGACCTCCCGGGTGGCGCGACGGTCGACCCGACCGATGACGCCTTCAACTGGGGCGACCCCGACCAATTGCGCGAGCTGTTCGCCGATCACGGCCTTTCGGTCCACTGCGAGAAGCATCGGATCGCTTTCGTCACCGCTTCGCCCGAAGCTCAGAACGACGAATGGTTCGATCACCACCCGATGTGGCTGGCGACGAAGCAACTGATCGGTGACGACGCGTACGCGGAGCTCCGCACCGAGTCCCTTTCCCTGCTTCACGAGGTCAACGAAGACGCCTCGGCGATGCGGTTCACGTCCTCTTGGCTGCTGACGACCGGCAGCCCGGTTTGACCGCTCTGGGAAACGCGCCGGAACCGGCGCGCACCGAGAAGGAAAAGATGATCGCCGGCGAGCTGTACCTCTCCGGTGATCCGGAGCTGGTCACGGACCGGAGGCGCTGCCAGCAGGTGCTGCGAGGCTTCAACGCGCGGCCGGAACGACTGGCCGTGGAGTCCGAGCTGGCCGATCTGTTCGCGTCGGTCGGATCGGACACGTACGTCGAGCCGCCGTTCCTCTGCGACTACGGCTACAACATCTCGATCGGCGCCCGGACTTTCGTCAACTACCGGGCGATCATCCTCGACGTGGCCCCGGTTTCGATCGGGGACGAGGTGCTGATAGCGACCGGGGTCCAGATCCTCACCGCCGAGCATCCGCTCGATCCGGTGGCCCGACGGGCCGGCGGCGAGCTGGCCCGGCCGATCACCATCGAGGACGGGGTCTGGGTCGGCGGCGGCGCGATCGTCTGCCCCGGCGTGACGATCGGCGAGAACTCGGTGATCGGGGCCGGCAGCGTCGTCACCGAGGATGTTCCCCCGGGTGTCCTGGCGGTCGGCAACCCCTGCCGGGTGGTCCGGGAGCTTTAGCCGCGGTGATCTACCTCCCGTGATCTACCTCATCTGACTTGCAACGCGGTCGACCGAAGCTGACCGACCGGATCAAGCCCGACCCGGTCAGGCGACCAGGACGAAGACCAGGAAGGTCAGGTAGAGCAGCGCCCAGATGGCGATCGAGACCTTGCCGAACTCGCCCCGCTTGCGCAACGTCCAGTAGGCGACCAGGCCGCCCAGCAGCCCGAGGATCATCGAGACCGCCGCGAACTTGTCCAGCGACCAGTCGATGAAGACCATGCCGACGAAGACCGGGATGGTGGACTGGAAGACCATCGCCCCGGTGATGTTCCCCAGCGCGAGCGAATCCTTGCCCTCACGAACCCAGAAGTAACTGTTTGCCTTCTCCGGCAGCTCGGTGGCCAGCGGGGCCAGGATCAGCGAGAGGACGATCGCGGAGACGCCGAGCGACGCGGCGATGTGGATCAGCTCGTGGACGAACAGGTGCGCGCCGCCGATCATCGCCCCGAGTCCGATCAGGAGCTGGAGCCCGATCAGGCCGTTGGGCGGGGCGCTGCCGGTGCGGTCGGCCCGGCGATCCATGACCAGCGGACCCATCTCGTGGCTTTCCGAGGCGTCGCCGCCGTTGCGGATCGTCAGGACGACATAGCCGAGGTAGGCGATGAAGCAACCGATTCCGGCGGCGACCTCGACCCAGTTCGGCACATCGACCACACCGATCACCAGGGCAAGCGAGAAGAAGCCCATGAAGAACAGGAGATCCCGGTCCAGGGTCTCGACGTGGACATCGAGGTGCTTGCCGGTCGGGCGGCGCCTCACGTAGGAGATGGCGGCCAGGCCGACGAGCGCCATGGCCACCGTCGCCAGCAGGAAGGGAGCGCCGACGATCGCGCCGACGGCGACCTCGTCGCTGCCGGCGACGCCACCGATGATCGCGACGATCGGGATCAGGGTCTCCGGCATCGCGGTCCCGACCGCGGCGAGGATCGAGCCGACGGCACCTTCGCCGAGGTTGAGCTTGTGGCCCAGCCACTCGATCGAGTTGGTGAACAGCAGGGCTCCGGCGAGGATGATCGCGAAGCTGACGAGAAGGAGGATTACGCTCATTCGGGGTTGCTCTGCAGTTGGCTCTCTCCGGTCAGGCTGAACCGGATTCGGGTTGGCGGAAGTGCATTATCGGGGTCATCGAGCGAGAGCGTCAGGTCCAGCCGCCTCAGGACGCTGTCTCCCGTGCCCGAATACAGGTCGAATTCGGCTTCGACCAGGCTTCGTTCCAGGTCGCTCCCCGGCAGAGCGAAACGCTCGGCGACCCCCGTGCCGTCCTTCCCGACCGCCGCCGCCAGCGCATCCGTGTCGAGGCGGCCGGACAGATGGTCTGTCTCGACGCCCTCGATCTCGGTGGTGCCGTCGTACTCGAGCCCGAGCACGAGGTCCCGAAATCCCTGGCTCGAATCGGAGAGCGCCGCCCGCAGCTGCTTCAGCGCGGTGGCGGGCACTTCGAGACCGCGTTCCTCGAGGACCCGGTCCTCGTAGCCGAGGGACTGCACCTTGACCGACGCCTCGGGGATCGCCGACGCGAGCCGCTTCGGCGCCAGGGTGCGCTCGAGCACCGGCTCGGGGTCCGGGTCCTCGGCCCCACAACCGGCGATCATCGACCCGGATGAAATCAGGGCGGTGACTGCCAGGCTCGTCAGTACTCGTTTCAACGCGTGGCAGGCTATACGCTCGCGGATCCATGCCACCGCGGACGATCCTCTATACCGGCAAAGGCGGAGTCGGAAAGACCTCCGTCGCCGCGGCGACCGCCAGGCGATGTGCCGCGCTCGGCCACCGCACGGTGATCCTGTCGACCGATCCGGCCCACAGCCTCTCCGACGCCGTCGGGATGGACCTCGGGCCGGACCCGACCCCGATCGACGAGCGGCTCTGGGGCCAGGAGGTGATCGCGGAGACGGAAATGCGACGCCACTGGGATCGGGCCTCGACCTGGATGTCGGGGTTGCTCCTCAGCCAGGGCGTCGACCGGATCCGGGCGGAGGAACTGACCGTGCCGCCCGGCCTGGACGAGCTCTTCTCCCTGCTGCAGATCAAACGACACTGGGAGGAAGGTGAGTTCGACACGGTGATCGTCGACTGCGCCCCCAGCGGCGAGACCCTGCGCCTGCTCGGCTACCCGGAGATAGCGAGCTGGTGGATGCGCAAGGCCTTCCCCTGGAACCGCAGCCTGCTCGGCGCCGCGGCACCGCTCGCCCGGGCGTTGGAGATCCCGCTGCCGGATCCGGAGCTGATGGACGAGGTCGAGCATCTGATCGCCAACCTGCTGGCGATGGACGCGATCCTCCGCGACCACGATCACTGCTCGATCAGGCTGGTGATGAACCCGGATCGGATGGTGATCAACGAAGCCCGCCGTACCTTCACCCATCTCGGGCTCTTCGGCTACCAGACCGACGCCGTGATCGTGAACCGGCTCTTCCCCGACGAGGTCGAGGGGACCTACTTCGGCGGGTGGCGCAAGCAGCAAGAGGAGCACCTGCGCACCGTCGAGGAGGGTTTCGGCCCGGTGCCGATCCTCACCGCCCGATACTTCGCAGAAGAGGTGATCGGAGCGGCGATGCACGAGCTACTGGCCGACGAGCTCCACCGCGGCGAGGATCCGGCCGCCCTCCTCCACCCCGGTCTCGCCCGTGAGATCACGACCGAGGACGATCGCACCGTCGTCCGGATTCGCGTTCCCTTCGCCGAGAAGGACGAAGTCCGGCTCCAGCAGGTCGGCGACGAGCTGCTGATTTCGGTCGGCGAGGTCCGCCGCACTATCATGCTGCCCTCAGGCTTGGCCCGGCGCAGCCCGGACCGGGCCGCATTCGAAGACGGGATCCTGGAGATCTCGTTCGAGGACACGCATGACGCAGAACCACGAACAATCCCGAAGTGAACCCGACCTCGAGCCAGGAGCGGACCGCTTCTGGGGGCAGTTCGCCCAGACTCGCGCCGGACGCAGCCAGCCCGACGCGGAGGAGGAACCCGCTGACGGACCGAACGGTGCCTCCGGCGACACACCCGGCGGCGAGCAGGATCCCGTCTCTGGGCATGCCCACGGCCACGGCGAGGAATGCCTCGAGTGGTGTCCGATCTGCCGTTCCGCAGAGCTGATCCGTACCGCCGTCCCGCCCGAGCTCCGCGATCAGGCCGAAGCCTTCCAACGCGAGGCCGTGAACATCTTCCGAGCCTTCCTCAACGCCTACTCCGAGCGAACGGGCAACCCCGAAGCCGACCCAAAGGGACCCCCCGGATCAACCAGCGATCCCGAACCGGAACCCGAAGG
>JBEBXB010000088.1:0-8443 GCA_040391885.1 Conexibacter woesei
GCGGTCCGGTTCGGTACCGGCAGCACCCCGGGGTGGGCCAGGCAGATCGGACAGGTGTGGACGTTCGGGTCGTCGCCGAAGGAGAGCTCACAGCCACAGAACATCTTCGTCTTCGTCGAAAGCTGGACGTGGATCTCCAGCCCGATCACCGCTTCCATCTCGGGGGCGCTCACGCCGCACCTCCCTCGTCGTTGCCGGCTGACGATCCGCCGGCCACCGTCCGTCCCGACCAGCCTGGGCTGGGGTCGAACCCGATGGCGCCCTCGAGCGCGTGGGCCGCTTCGAGCAGCTTCTGCTCGCCGAAGGCCGGCGCCGCGATCTGGAAGCCGACCGGCATCTCCGGGCCTCCTCCGGCGGGCGCCGCGGTGCCGGACGGGATCGAGATCGCGGGGATCCCGGCCAGTGACATCGGCACGGTGAAGAGATCGTTCAAGTACATGGTCCAGGGGTCGGAGGTCTTTTCGCCGAGGCCGAAGGCGACCGTCGGCGTGGTCGGGGTGACGACGAAGTCCACGCCGCCGAAGGCCTTGTCGAAGTCTTCGACGATCCGGGTGCGGACCCGCTGGGCCCGGCCGTAGTAGGCGTCGTAGTAGCCGGATGAGAGCGCGTAGGTGCCGAGCATGATCCGTCGCTTCACCTCCGGCCCGAAACCGTTCTCGCGGGTCACCTCGTACATGGAGAGCAGGTCGTCGTTGCTGTCGCGGCGGCCGTACCGGACGCCGTCATAACGGGAGAGGTTGGTGGAGGCTTCCGCGGGCGCGAGGACGTAGTACGCGGAGATCGCGTGCTCGGCGTGGCGCAGGTCGATATCGACGATCTCCCCGCCGAGCCCTTCGATCGTCGCCAGCGTGGCGTCGAAGGAGGCCAGCACCCCGGGCTCCACGCCCTCGGTGAACAGCCCCCGCGGCACCCCGAACTTCAGGCCGTTCAGGTTCTCGGCGGTCGGGGTCGTGACCCCACCCTCGATCCCGACCGAGGTCGAGTCGAGCTCGTCCCGGCCTTCGAGCAGCGAAAGCAGCAGGGCGGCGTCGGCCACGTTCCTGGTCAGCGGCCCGCATTGATCGAGCGAAGACGCGAAGGCGATCATCCCGAAGCGGGAGATGGCGCCGTAGGTCGGTTTCAGGCCGACGATGCCGCACAGCGCCGCCGGCTGGCGGATCGACCCGCCGGTGTCGGTGCCGAGCGCCCAGGGGGCGAGCCCGCCGGCCACCACCGCGGCCGAGCCGCCCGAGGATCCTCCGGGCACCCTGCCCGTGTCCCACGGGTTCAGCGCCGGCCCGAAGGCGGAGTTCTCGTTCGAGGAGCCCATCGCGAACTCGTCCATGTTGGTCTTGCCCAACATCGGCAGGCCCGCGGCCGCCAGCTTCTTGACCGCGGTTGCGGTGTAGGGCGGCAGGTAGCCCTCGAGGATGCGAGAGGCGGCCGTCGTCGGCACGCCTTCCGTGCAGAAGATGTCTTTGATAGCCACCGGCACGCCGGCGGCGGGGCCGGTGGCCGCGGTATCCACGCCGGCGACAGCGGAGGCGGAGTCAGCCTTCCAGAGGTAGCCGTTCAGCTGGTCTCCGGCGACGCGTTCGCGCCAGAACTCCAGCACCTCGCTGGCCGACGCCTGCTCGTTCGAGATGAGCCGGCCGGTGGCGGCCGCACCGGCCGCAAGCAGATCTGTGTCAGTCATGGTGAATCAGGCCTCGGCCTGGGGCGAAGGCACGCGAAAGGCACCGTCGTGAGGGTCGGGTGCTTGGGAAAGCGCGGTTTCACGGGAGAGGCTCGGCCTCGGCAGGTCGTCCCGGAGGACGTTCTCCAAGGGAACGACGTGAGAGGTGGGTTCGACCCCGTCGATATCCACCTCCGCCAGCCGGTCGACATGGTCGAGGATGGAAGAGAGCTCGCCGGCCAGGCTGTCGACCTCCTGGTCGGTCAGCCGGAGCCGGGAGAGCCGGGCCACATGGAGTACCTGTTCACGCTCGATCACGCGGCCGAGTCTAGTTGAGAGGACGACCCTCTAGGCGGTTGGCCGGGCTCGGCCTCGCCGGGGTCAGGCCTCCCTCCGGACGCTCCTCCAGCCGGAGAGGCCGATGCCCACCAGGCCGGCGAGGACGAGCCAAAACCCTCTCGCGTAGCCGCCTTCCGGCGATCCGATCAGTTTGATCAACATGACCACCAAGAGGATCAGCGAACCCAGCCAGAGCAGGGTCTCCCAGACGACCGGCACGTCGGTCAGCCGACTCGAGGCCACGACCACCGGCACCAGCAGCGCCGCCAGCCCGCCCAGGGTCAGGAACAGATCGAAGAGCCCGAACTCGCCGAACCCGGTCGTCTCCCCCTCCCAAGGCAGGAACAGCCCGGCCAGGACGGCCACGCCACCCAGCCCCAACAACCACTCGAGCCCGTGCACGCGACTCAGCTTCACAGTCCTCCCCCTTCGTTGTGATCGTTGAACCCGCTTCCGGCCGGCCGCCGGTTGCGCTCGGTTCTTTCGGTTACCGGCCGGCGACGCCTCGTCCGGGACGCGGCCGGCTTCTCCCGATGGCGCGCCCCGTCACCGGCGCCGGACCGTGCCGCCTCCCGGTTCTTGCTTTGGAGACGGTTGGAAAGCACGCCCCCGCCGATCACTGCGGCCAGACAGAGCAAGGAAAGCCAGGGAGCGGCCTCACGGCCGGCATCGCTCCACGGCGGTGAGATCAGCCGGTACAGGACCAGCAGGAACGAGAAGCCGCCGAAGGCCGTCAGGATTGCACCGGGCCGCATCGGCATGGGGACCCGCAGGCCGGCCAGCACCGCCATCCCGATCGAGACGACGACCGTGAGAAGCAGGATCAGGTCGATCCAGGCGAAGCTCGTCCAGGCGTCCCAGGCACGGCCGACACCGACACCGACCGCGTCGTCCGCGACCGGAGCCGAGGCCGAGATCGAGTACCAGTCGCTGAAGAGCAGGATCAAGAGGAGGAACCCACCCAACGCCGCCAGCAACAGCCCGACGTCGAGTCTGAGTGGTCTGCCGCGCAACTCGTTCAGCCGTGCCCGCCCGCGGCAGCGAGCGTGTTCGCCATGAGCATCGCGATCGTCATCGGGCCCACCCCTCCGGGTACCGGGGTGATCGCTCCCGCGATCGGCTCGACCTCGGCGAAGTTGACGTCGCCGCGAAGCCCGTCGTCGGTGCGGTTGATCCCGACGTCGATGACGGTGGCTCCCGGCCTGACGTGTTCGGCGGTGATCAGTTCCGGAACCCCGACAGCGGCGATCAGGACATCCGCCTGGCGACACACGGCGGCGAGATCCCTGGTCCGGGAGTGGCAGATCGTGACGGTCGCGTTGCGGGCCAGCAAGAGGCTCACCAGGGGCCGTCCGACCAGGTTGGAGCGACCGACGATCACGGCGTTGGCGCCCTCCAGCTCGGTCCCGGCGTGGTCAAGCAGCTCCATCACCCCGGCGGGGGTGCAAGGCACCAGTCCGGGCCGGCCGCCGGCGAGCAGTCCGGCGTTGGTCGCGGTCAATCCGTCGACGTCCTTGGCCGGATTGAGCGCCCCGATCACGGCGTCGGGGTCGATCTGGTCGGGCACCGGCAACTGGACCAAGATGCCGTCGACGTTGTCGTCGGCACCGAGCGCCTCGACGAGCTCGACCAGCTCGTACTGCGGCGTGTCCGCGGGCAGTCCGTGATGGATGGACCGCATGCCGGCTTCCTCACAGGCCCGGTGCTTGTTGGCGACGTAGATCTCCGAGGCCGCATCGGCCCCCACCAGGACCGTCGCCAGGGTGGGCACGCGTCCGGCGCGGGCCACATACCGGGTCACTTCCTCCCCTACCCGGGCACGGACCTCCGCCGCCACCCGCTTGCCGTCGATGATCGTTGCACCCACCTGACTCACCTCTTCCAGACTGCCTTGTTCAGAACTTTCATGGGGTCACTTCTTCCGGATGGGGGCGTACTCCGCCATCAGCTTTCGTTCGCTGCGGTCCGCAGCGAACCGAACGATAATCACCCCGCCGGGCTCCGCGCCGATCACGACGCCGTCGCCGAAGGAGGCGTGGGTGACGTCGTCGCCGACCACGACCTCGACCGCCGTCGACGGAGAGACCGGCTCCGGAGCACGGCCGTCGGCGCCGCCACCCGGCGCCTGGTAGCTGCGGGCCGGGCCGCCGCCGAAGCTCGTCCCGCCACGGGAACGCGACGAGCCGCCCCAGCCACCGGCACCGACGGCGCTCCCCTGTTGGTGAACCAGCGCCGCGGGGAGCTCGTCGACGAACCGCGAGGGAATCGTCGCCTCCGCCCCGCCTCCGTACAGTCGGCGGGTGCGGGCGCTGGTCAGGTAGAGCCGCTTGCGCGCCCTGGTTATGCCGACGTAACAGAGCCGCCGTTCTTCCTCTTCTTCACCCTCGTCGAGGGCCCGGGAATGGGGAAACACCCCCTCTTCGACGCCGACGATGAAGACCGTGTCGTACTCGAGCCCCTTGGCGTTGTGAAGGGTCATGAGCGTGAGCAGCGTCTGGCCCTCCTTCAGCTTGTCCTGCTCGGAGTAGAGCGATATCTGCTGGAGGAACTCCTCCAGGGGCGGGACGTCGCTGTCTCCTTCGAGGGCCCGGTTGGCATCGAACTCGCCGGCCACCCCGATCAGTTCGCGCAGGTTCTCGATCCGGCCCTCCGACTCGATCGTCCGTTCCGCCTCCAGGCTCTCGAAGTACCCGGACCGTGTCAGCACCGCCTCCAGGAGATCGGCGACCGACGAGCGTTCCGACTCGACCTTGAGATCGGCCATCCGGTTCTGGAACTCGGAGACCGCCCGGATCGCCGCCGCCCCGACGCCAGGGACTGTCTCGACAGTGGACGCGACCTCCCAGATGTCCTCCCCGGTCGTGTTGGCAAAGGCGAGCAGGCGACCCTGGGTGGTGTTGCCGATTCCCCGGCGGGGGGAGTTGACGATACGCGAGAACGCGACTGAGTCGGAAGGGTTGGCGATGTACTGGAGATACGCCATCGCGTCCTTGATCTCCGCACGGTCGTAGAACCGCGTGCCGCCCACCACCTGGTAGGCCACGCCGAACCGGACCAGCGTGTCCTCCAGCACTCGGCTGAGGGCATTGGTCCGGTAGAAGACCGCGATGTCCTCCGGGCCGAGGCCGAGTTCCTCGATCAGGCGCTCGACCTCGCCGGCGACCCAGCGGGCTTCCTCGTGCTCGTCGCCGAGGCGGACGACTTCGATCTCATCGCCCTGTTCGGCGTCGGTCCAGAGCTCCTTCGGCCGGCGGTCGCGGTTGTTTTCCACCACCGCGTTCGCAGCGTCGAGGATGGTCTTGGTCGACCGGTAGTTCTGCTCGAGCTTGACGACGTGAGCCTTGGGGAAATCCTTCTCGAAGTCGAGGATGTTGCGGATATCGGCGTGCCGGAATCCGTAGATCGACTGATCCTCGTCGCCGACGACCGTGAGGTTCTGATTCGCCGAGCAGAGCAGCTGCAGCAGCCGGTACTGGGCGTGGTTCGTGTCCTGGTACTCGTCGACGAGCACATACCTGAAGGCCTTCTGCCACCGGGTCCGGACATCTTCGAACAGCTCCAGGACATTGACCATCCGCACCAGCAGATCGTCGAAGTCCATGGCGTTGTTCTCCATCATGCGCTGCTCGTACAGCTCGTACACGGCACCGGCACGATCTTCGAAATAGGACCCGCCACGCTGCCGGTAGCCTTCGGCGTCGACCAGCTCGTTCTTGGCTCCGGAGATGGCCGACTTGATCGCCTTCGCGGGGAACCGCTTCGGGTCGATCTCCAGCTCCTCCATCACCCGTTTGATCATGCGGATCGAATCCGATTCGTCGTAGATCGTGAAGGCACGGGCGTATCCGAGACGTTCGGCCTCGCCGCGCAACATGCGGGCGCAGGCCGAATGGAAGGTCGTAACCCACATCGACCGGACCCTCGCCCCGACCAGCTGACCGACCCGTTCGCGCATCTCGGTCGCGGCCCGATTGGTGAAGGTGATGGCGAGGATCTCCCCCGGGCGGGCCCGCCCGGTGCCGATCAGGTGGGCGATCCGGTGGGTGAGGACCCTGGTCTTGCCCGACCCCGCACCGGCGATTACGAGCAGGGGGCCGTCGCCGTACTCGACCGCCTCGCGCTGAGGGGGATTGAGCCCGTCCGGACCGGTTTCACTTAGGTGGGAAAGTGCCTCCACCCGTCGAGGATATAAGTCCGCTCGGCCGGATCAGCCGCCGGCCGAGGAACGGCCCTTGCGGGGTCCGGATGTGGGGTGGTCGTTATCCGGATCTTCGCCGCCGGACAGTTCCGCCACCTGTCTCTCAAGGTCCTTGATCCGCGCCGAAAGCGACTTGACCGCGTCCTGAAGGGGATCGGGCAGGTGGATCCAGTCGGCGTCGGGCCCTTCGACCTTGCGGCCCTCGACCCGCACCGGATGGCCGGGATTGCCGACCACCGTGGACGAGGGCGGCACGTTCTCGACCACGACCGAGTTGGCCCCCACCTTGGCACCGTGACCGATCGTGATCGGGCCGAGAAGCTTGGCGCCCGAGCCGATGGTGACGTTGTCCTCCACGGTGGGATGCCGCTTGCCGGCCTGGAACCCGGTGCCTCCAAGGGTGACGCCTTGGTAGAGGGTGACGTTCTCACCGATCTCGGCGGTCTCTCCGATCACGACGCCGGAGCCGTGGTCGATGAAGATCCCTGGTCCGATCCGTGCTCCGGGATGGATCTCCACCCCGGTGAACGACCGGCTGATCCAGGAGATCAAGTAGGGCGCAAGCGGCACCCCGGCGTAGTGGAGCCGGTGGGCCAGGCGATAGGCCAGGACCGCCTGCACTCCCGGCCAGGTCATCAAGATTTCGATGGCGGAGACGTTCGCGGCGGCCGGGTCGCGGCTGCGTGCCGCGGCGAGGTGAGACTTGATGCCGTTCGCCGCCTTGGCGATCAGGGAGTTTCGCGCCATCGGGAAAGCCTATCCCCCGCCCCGACCCGTCAGCTGACGAAGAAGGGCAAAGACATGTATCGATCGCCGCTGTCGGGTACCAGGGTGACGATCCGGCCGCCGGCGAGCTCCGGGCGACGGGCCAGCTCCAGCGCGGCGTACACGTTGGCTCCGGCGGAGATTCCGCCGAGGATGCCCTCACGGGCCGCGAGCTGATGCGCCGTGCGCAGGGCGTCGTCGTCGCTGACGGTTATGACCTCGTCCAGCAGGTCGCGATCGAGGACCTCGGGCACGAATCCGGCGCCGATCCCCTGGAGCCGGTGGGGGCCCATGCGGCCTTCCGAAAGGACCGGTGAGGTGGCTGGTTCCACCGCCACGATCTTCGCGTCCGAGCCTTGTTCGCGCAGGTACCGGCCGACTCCGGTGATCGTTCCACCCGTCCCCACGCCGCAGACGAAGGCGGCGATCTCACCGTCGGTGTCGGTCCAGACCTCCGGACCGGTCGACCGGTAATGGGCTTCGGGATTGGCCGGGTTGGAGAACTGCTGGGGCATGAAACCACCCTGCTGGTCCCGGATCCGTTCGGCCAGCTGGACCGCCTCGTCCATGCCGCCCATCGAAGAGGTTTCCTCGACCTCGGCCCCATAAGCCCGCAGCAGTTTCGAACGTTCGCGGCTCATGCCTTCGGGCATGGTCAGGATCAGCCTGTAGCCACGGGCGGCGCAGATCATCGCCAGGGCGATCCCGGTGTTGCCGCTGGTCGGTTCGACGATCACCGACTCGCCCCGGATGAGTTCGCCTTTGGCCTCGGCAGCGCCGATCATCGCCGCGCCGATCCTGTCCTTGACCGAGCCACCGGGGTTGAAGTATTCGAGCTTGGCGCAGACCTGAGCGCCGGCTCCCTCACCGATCCGGGCCAGCCAAACCAGTGGCGTGCCGCCGACCGTCGCAGATGCCTGAGGGGCGATCAAATGAAGTACATCCCCGCCGCGGCATCGTCCAGTTCGCGGGCGTATATGTCGGCGATCGTCGTCTCGATGAAAACCTTGCGGAGGGCGATCACGCCGTCGGCCCAGATGCCTCCGGCCTCGTCGGCCTCCTGACCGACCTTGCCGTCCAGCGCCTGGACCACCTCGAGCACGGTGATCTCCTCCGGTGCCCGGGCCAGCGTGTAGCCCCCCTTAGAGCCCCGATGGCTGGTCAGGAGACCGGCCCGGCGGAGGGTCGAGAACAGCTGCTCGAGGAACTGGTCGGGAATGTTCCGGCGCTCGGCCAATTCCTTGACCGGCATGGGGCGATCGCCCGCGCCGGCCAGTTCGGCCAGGGCAACGACGGCGTAACGGGATTTCGAAGTAACCGAGATCACACCTGAGTTTTACCGCATCCCCCCGGCGGATAGCTGAGTTCACCAGTCAGGAAACAGGTATTTCCAAGTTTTCAAGCCCTTCCCGCTCAAAATCACCAAGCCCCACGATCACCCCTTCCAGCGCCGAAGGCGGTGGACGAATTCGTCGTGGGGCCGCAAC
>JBEBXB010000089.1:0-8306 GCA_040391885.1 Conexibacter woesei
GACTTGCCTTTCTAGGCTTAAGGCGCGCAAAAAGGATGGTTCGGCCCCGGGGCGGCCCCGGGGCCGGGACCAGGTGCCGAGTCCGGAGCGGTCAGGCCTCCGGGACGTCTCGGGTGGTTCGGAGTCCGGGTCCGGTCAGGCCTCCGGGACGTCCCGGGTGATTCGAAGTCCAGGACCGGTCAGGCCTCCGGGACGTCCCGGGTGACCAGATAGCCGGCGACGCTGACGGCCACGACTCCGGCAGCCACCCCGGCTCCCGTCATCACGACGGTTCGCAGCGCGACCCGGCGACGGATGTACATCCAGCCGAACTTCACTACGGCCCGGCCGATCAGGTTGTAGATCATGACTTTTCCTCTCGATTGCGGACCCGGTGAGCCATGCGGCTCTGGAGGGAGAAGAGTTCGATGAACCCCGGGGAGGCGTTCTGCGAGAAGTCGCCGCCCGACGCCCCGAACGAGGCGAGGTTCTCGTCGTACAGCGCGTACGGGGAGGTCCGGGAGACCGGGGTGACCGATCCCTTGTACAGCTTCAGCTCGATCTCGCCGGTCATGAACTGGTTGGCCGAGTCCATGTAGGCGTCGAGGTCGTGGCGCAGCGGCTCGTACCAGAGGCCGGCGTAGACCATGTACGCCCAGTGCCGGTCGAGCGAGTGCTTGAAGTTGTTCTGATGGATGGTCGAGACGACCTTCTCCAGATCCTGGTGCGCGGTCAGGACGAGTGCCGCGGCGGGCACCTCGTACAGGTCTCGCACCTTGAGGCCGACGACCCGATCCTCGATGTGGTCGACGATTCCGCAGCCGTGACGGCAGCCTGCCTCGTGGGCCGCTTCCAGCAGCTCGACCAGGCTCAGCTTCTCTCCGTTGAAGCTGACCGGCCGGCCGGCCTCGAACCCGATCTTCACGTATTCCGGTTCGTCCGGGGCGAGCTCGGGACGGGTGACCAGCTGGAAGACGTCATCCGGAGGCCGGTTGGCCAAGCCCTCGATCGCGCCGCCCTCGGAGGAACGTCCCCAGATGTTGTCGTCGAGCGAGTAAGGCGGCGCCTCGGTCCCGCCCTTGAGCGGAATGCCGTGCTCGCGGCAGTACTCGAGCTCCTCTTCGCGCCCGATCTGCCAGGCACGGACCGGGGCGATCATCTTCAGGTCGGGATTGAGCGTCGCCACGGTCGATTCCAGGCGGACCTGGTCGTTGCCCTTGCCGGTGCACCCGTGAGCGAGCGTGTCGCAGTTGTACTTGGCCGCCACTTCGACGCCGAGCTTGCCGATCAGCGGACGGCCCAGAGAGGTGAACAGCGGGTAGCCGCCACCGTAGAGCGCGTTCGCCTTGATCGCGGGCAGCACGAAGTCCTCCGCGAACTCCTCCCGGGCGTCGATCACGATCGTCTCGACGGCCCCCATGGCCTTCGCCTTGTCGGTGATCGCCGTGTAATCCTCGCCCGGTTGGCCGAGGTTGACCGTCAGGGTGATGACCTCGGCCTCGTAGGCCTCCTGGATCCAGTGCAGCATGACGCTGGTGTCGAGGCCTCCCGAGTAGAGCAGCACGACCCGGTTCACCTCTTCAGGCTTGGCCTCGTAGGAAGCGATCGGGGCGGGCAGGGAGTCGAACGAAATTGCGGTCATCTGGGTTTCTGGTTCCTCGGTGCTGGTTGGTTGAAAGGTCGTTCAGGCAAGTCGTCGGTCGAGCGGGCGGTCAGCCCGGTCCGATCCCGCCGGTGCCGGTGCCTGATCCGGAATCGGTTCCCGAACCGGTGTCGGGGCCGACCCCGCCGGTGCCTGATCCGGAGTCGTTGCCCGTCCCGGTCCCGCCGGAATCGTCTCCGTTGCCGGTATCGGGCGAGATGCCGCCGGTGTCGGAGCCGGTGTCGGGGCTGATCCCACCGGTGTCGGAGCCGTCGTCGCCGGAATCATCGGTGGTCCCGTTGGTCGACGTCGCGCCGGTCGTACCGGTCGGCTCGACCGGTGTGGTGACGCCGGTCACGCCCGTGTTCGTCGGCTCGTCATCGCCTCCCGAGGAGATCACGACCACGGCGACCACCAGGCCGACGATCACCGCCGCGAGCACGATCACGAGGTTGCGGAGGTGACGTTGCTTCTCCTCCGGGGTGTACTGCGGCTCCTGACGCCGCCGCGAGCGGCGGTCGTCGTCATCGGGGCGCATGATGCGGGTGGGGTCGTCGTTCATTCTGGCTGCCTCCGGTTCAGGTAGTCGGGAGCCATCGTAACCCCTCGCTGGGTGGTGCCCGTCATCAGGCGCGGACCGCGGTCAGGGACTCGCCGATCAGCGTGACGGCTCGGTCGGCCTGTTCGTCGCTGAGGATGAACGGCGGCAGCAGACGGATCGTGTCCGGGCGAGGCGCATTCGCGATCAGGCCACGGGTCAGCAGGTCGGCGTTGACTTCGCCCGCGACCAGGCCCTCCTCGAGACCTATCCCGAGCATCATTCCCCGGCCACGGACCTCCCGGACCCCGTCGAGCCCGTTCAGCCCGGCGGTGAGCCGGGCGCCGAGCGACCGGATGCGCCGGAGCATCTCCGGGCGGTCGACAAGATCGAGCACGGCCAGGGCGGAACGGCTGGCAAACGGACCGCCCGCGAAGGTCGAGCCGTGATCGCCGGCGGTCAGGATCGCGCCTGTCTCCTCGTTGCCGATGCAGGCGCCGATCGCGACCCCTCCACCCAAGGCCTTGGCGGTGGTGATCACGTCCGGGCGCACCGGGCCCTGCTCGAAGGCCCAGAGGGAGCCTGTCCGGCCGACCCCCGTCTGGACCTCGTCGAAGATCAGCAGCGCCCCGGTGGCGTCGCAGACTTCGCGGGCGACGCTCAAGGTGTGGTCGGAGACGGGCCAGACACCCGACTCGCCCTGGATCGGCTCGATCAGGATCGCGGCCAGGTCCGGTCCGGCAGCTGCCCGCAGCGCCTCGGCGTCATCGAACGGAACCGAATCGAAGCCGGGCAGCATCGGGCCAAAATCCGGGTTGGATGCCAACCCCGGAGTGGCCGAGAGCGCCCCGTAGGAGCGGCCGTGGAAGTCGTTCTCGAAGGAGAGGATCCGAGGAGATTCGACTCCCCGGCCGTGGGCGTGCTTGCGGGCGATCTTGATCGCGCACTCATTGGCTTCCGTGCCTGAGTTGCAGAAGAAGACACGGCCGCCGAGCGACGTTTCCGACAGCCGTTCGGCGAGGTCCACCATCGGCGCTGTGTAGAAGAGGTTCGAGCTGTGCATCAGCTCGCCAGCCTGGGCGTTGATCGCGGCCAGCAGCTCCGGATGCCCGTGACCGAGCGACGCAACCGAGATCCCGCCGAGGAAGTCGAGGTACTCGTTGCCTTCGCGGTCGAAGAGCAGGGCGCCATCGCCGCGGACGAACTCCACCTCGGCCCGGCGATATGTCTGCATGACGTACCGGGCTTCGCGCTGCTTCAGGGCCTCGTTCATGGCGTGACCATCGTGCCGATGCCGGCGTCCGTGAAAAGTTCCAGCAGCAGGGAGTGAGGCCGCCGGCCGTCGATTATGTAGGCGTTCTGAGCACCACCGCGGATCGCGTTCACGCAGGCGGTGAGCTTCGGCCGCATCCCTCCGGAGATCGATTCGAGCGCGGCTTCGACCTCGCCGACCGAGGTCATCGAGATGCGTGAGGATTCGTCTTCGGGATCGTTCAGCCAGCCGACGATGTCGGTCAGGAAGACGACCTTGAAGGCCCCCAGGGCCGCGGCGACCTTGCCGGCGGCTTCATCTGCATTGATGTTGTAGGAGTTCCCGTCGCGGTCGGAGCCGACCGAGGCGATCACCGGGATGTAGTCCTCGGCGATGTGGTTGAGGACGTCGATGTCCACCCTCTCGATGTCGCCGACGAAGCCGACCTCCTCGGCGTTCTCCACCGGAGCGACCTCGAACAGGCCGCCGTCCTCGCCGGAGAGACCGACCGCCCTGGACCCGGCCCGATTCAGTCGGCTGACCAGCTCCGCGTTGAGCTTGCCCAGCAGGACCATCTTCGCCACCTCGACCGTCTCCCGGTCGGAGACCCGCAGGCCGTGGTGGAAGCGGACCTCGATGCCCATCCGCTCCATGTACTTGGTGATCTCCGGCCCGCCGCCGTGGATGATCACCGGGTTGAGGCCGACGTACTTGAGCAGGACTACATCGGCCGCGAAGGCCTGGCGCAGGGACTCGTCGCGCATCGCCGCCCCGCCGTACTTGATCACGATCGTCTTGCCGTAGAACTCGCGGATGTAGGGCAGCGCCTCGAGCAGCACGCTGACGTTGCCGTCGTCGATCGCCGCACCGTTGCCGCCCAGGGCGGTGACGATCTGTTGGGCTCTTGCGTCTCGCTGCATCACTGCCTTCCTAGGTGGTGTATTCCGCGTTGATCACGATGTATTCGTGGGTGAGGTCGCTGAAGAAGACGTGCGCCCGCCCCTCGCCCCGGTCGAGCCGGAGCGCCAGTTCGGCCTCCCGGTCCTCCCCGGCCAGGCCCTCCGCCTCGATCACGTCGGGTCCCAGCTCGCCGATGTCCGCGCCGGCCAGCGCCGCCCCGGCCGCCTGGGCGATCCGGCCCCAGTTCGGGTCCCGGCCGAGCAGCGCGGTCTTGACGAGCGGTGAGTTCGCGATCTGCCGAGCGACCGTCTCGGCCTCGTCGCCGTCGGCCGCCCCGGTCACCTCGATCCGGCCGATCCGGCTGGCTCCTTCGCCGTCGGCGACGATCTCGAGGGCGAGCTGGGTCAGCACGGCCTCGAGAAGCCCGTCCGGCAGAGACCGCCCGGAGCGTCCGGACGCCTGCAGCAGGACGGTGTCGTTGGTGCTCATCTGACCGTCGACGGTGATCCGCTCGAAGGAGGCGGCGACCGCCGATTCGAGCTCTGACCGCGCGTCGTCGATCACGGCGTCGGTCTGGACGAAGCAGAGCATGGTGGCGAAGCCGGGCTCGATCATGCCGGCGCCCTTGGCCTGGGCGGAAAGCGTGACGCCGTCGCACCTGAGCGTGCACCGCTTGGCCCACTGGTCGGTGGTCATGATCGCCTCGGAGAACGAGACCCCGCCGTCGGGCGCCAGCGAATCCGCGAGCCCGCCGATCCCCGAAAGGACGGCGTCCATGTCGAGCGGAACCCCGATCACGCCCGTCTCCGCCACCGCGACCGCTTCGGGGGGAACCCCGATCGAGTCGGCGGCGGCTTTCCGCATCGCGAGAGCGTCGGCCAGACCCTGTTCGCCGGTGGCGGCGTTGGCGTTGCCGGAGTTGATCACGGCGGCCCGTACGGAGCCTTGGTCCAGCTGGTCGCGGCAGACCCGGATCGGAGCCGCGGCGGCGGCGTTCCGGGTCAGAAGGATGGCCGACGAAACGGACTCCTCGTCGCAGACGACCAGGCCGAGGTCTGTCTTGCCGTCGCCCTTCAGCCCGCAGGCGACCCCGCCCGCCCGGAAGCCGTCGGGCAGGTCCGTCGGGTCGAGCTGCTCGATCCCGGCGGGCGGGTTCACCCAGCGGGAGCGGAAGAAGGATTCGCCCGGGGGAACCGAAAGTCCGGTCGTCTGGCCGGTCACCGGAGGCCCTCCGCCTCGTCGTAGCCCAGCATCAGGTTCAGGTTCTGGATCGCCTGACTGGAAGCACCCTTCCAAAGGTTGTCGATCGCGCCGAATACGACGATCCGGTCATCCCCGGCCAGCGCCATCACGTGGCACTGATTGGTTTCGCGCACGTCCCGCATGCCGGGCGGCGTCGAGCGAACCTTGACGAAGGTCTCGTCCGCGTAGGCGTCGGCGTAGATCGCGTCGAGCTCGTCCTGATCGACCCCACGGGTCGGCCGGACGTAGCAGGACACCAGCTCGCCCTGGTCGACCGGGACGAGATGCGGCACGAACGTCAGGGTCGCCGGCGGGTTCCCGTCGGGGTCGAGATGACCGAGCTGCTCGGCGATCTCGGGCCGGTGACGGTGACCGGAAGGCTTGTATGCGGCGACGTTCTCGGTGACAGTGACGAAAGAGGTCGTCTCCCCCTGGCCACGGCCGGCACCGGAGACTCCGGACTTGGCGTCGATGACGACGTCGTCGATCAGCCCGGCCCGGGCCAGCGGGGCGAGGGCGAGGATCGAGGCCGTCGGGTAGCAGCCGGGGTTGGCGACCAGATCCGCGTCCGCGATCCGGTCCCGGTTCAGCTCGGGAAGCCCGTATACGGCACCGTCCAGCAGGTCGGGCTCGCCATGGGGGCCGTAGTACTTCTCGTAGGTCGGCAGGTCCCTCAACCGGAAGTCGGCGGACAGGTCCACCACGGCCAGGCCGCGGCCACGCATCTCGGCGACCACCGGCGCGGCGGCACCATGCGGGTAGGCGACGATGCCGACTTCGACGTCGTCGAGATCGGTCAGATCGAGCTCCGCCAGCTCCAGCTCCACGTCGTAGCGCGGGTAGAGATCGCAGAGCCGGGTTCCCGTCTCCGACCGGGCCGTGATCCGGGCCAGCTCCAGATACGGATGATCCGCGACCAGTTGGGCCGCGAGCGCACCGGCATACCCGGTCGCACCCGCGACCAGGACCCTCGGGTTGGCGTCCTGTCCGGAATCAGCCACGGAGACTCCCTCCCACCTCGTCCAGAGAGCCGATCACGGCCTGCCACACAGGGTCGATCTCCTCCTCGGACAGGGTGCGATCGTCGGCCCGGAACCTCAGCCTCAACGCCAGGCTCTTCTCGTCCCGGCCGACCTGGTCACCCCGGTACACGTCGAAGACGGTGATCCCGGTGAGCAGATCGCCCCCGGCCGATTCGACGGTGGCGATCACGTCCGCGGCCGGAATCTGGTCCGGCACGAGCACCGCAAGGTCTCGATCGACCGGCGGGAAGGCCGTGAAATCGACGTATGTCTCCTCGCCGAGCGGGGATCCCGCCAGCAGGTCGGCCAGCGCGATCTCGAATGCGGTCGCGGCACCGAGATCCAGCTCGTCGGCGATCGCCGGATGGATCTCGCCGATCCAACCGATCGGTTTGCCCGCGATCAGGATCTCTCCCGACCGGCCGGGATGCAGGAACGGCTGGTTGGCCGCGTCGGCGAGGGGTACGACCGAGACCTCCACCCCGAGGCTGCCCGCGAGATGCTCGAGAACGCCCTTGAGGGCGAAGAACCCGCCGGCCGTCCCCTGGTGATCCCACGACGCCGGATCGATAGGGCCGACCGCGACCGCGCAGAGATGCTGCGGCTCGTTGACCGGGGGCCGCCGCTTGCCCGGGAAGTCGCCTCCGAGCGGGCCGGGCCCGGGCTCACCGGATGGCAGGTAGACCCGCCCTGATTCGAACAGGGCAAGACGGTCGACTCCACGGGAGACGTTCCGCCGGGCGGCGTCCAGCACCGACCCGACCAGGGTGGTCCGCAGCACGGACTGATCTTCGGAAAGCGGGTTGGAGAGCGTGACCAGACGGCTGCGCGGATCGTCAGCAGACAGCCTCAACCGTCCACTCTCACCGGGATCGGTGAAGCTCCAGCCGACGATCTCGTCGAAACCGATCTCCCGCATCGCGTCCTCCGCCCGCCGTTGCAGGGCCTGCTGGCGGCTGAGGCCGCCGACGCGGCCGGAACCGGAGGGCAGTGTCGCCGGCAGCCGGCGATCGAGGTCGTTGATCCTCCCGATCTCCTCGACCAGGTCGATCTCGCGGGTCACGTCGAAGTAACGGTCCGGCGGTGCCGTGACCAGCAGGTCGTCGCCTTCGCGGGTGACGTCGAAGCCGAGGGTCTCGAGGGCGGCGACCTGGTCGTCGGGGCTGACCGCCAGGCCGAGCACCCGCTCCACCTGTCCCCCCCGCAGCCGGATGGGCTCGGCCTTCGACTCGGGGCCGGACACGTCGACCGTGCCGTTCATCGGGGTGGCGCCGCAAAGCTCGACCATCAGCCGGGTGGCGACGGCCTGTGCCCGGATGGTGAGCGCCGGATGTAGTTGCTTCTCGTACCGGGAGGAGGCTTCGGAGCGGAGGGCGAGATCCCGCGAGGTCCGCAGGATGTCCGGGCCGTTCCAGGTCGCCGATTCGATCAGGACATTTGTCGTCGATTCGGAAACCTCGGAGACCGAGCCGCCCATCACGCCGGCGATCGAGGCGATCCCGTTGACGTCCGCGATCACGGTGATTTCCGGGCTCAGCTCCCGTTCGACGCCGTCCAGGGTGGTGACCTTCTCACCGGGTTCGGCCGCTCTGACGTCGAGCTTGCCGTCGGGAACGAGGTCGAGATCGAAGGCATGGAGCGGCTGGCCGGTAAGCCACATCACAGAGTGGGTGATGTCGACCACATTGTTGCTCGGCCGCTGGCCGGCCGCGATCAGCCGGGCCCGCAGCC
>JBEBXB010000090.1:0-8185 GCA_040391885.1 Conexibacter woesei
CCGGCGGCGCCACCGCCCGCTTCGGGGTCACCCCCGACATGATCACCCTGGCCAAAGCGACCTGCGGCGGCTACCCCGGCGGCGCGATCGGCATGTCAGCCGAGCTCTCCCAGCTGGTCGAGGACGACGTGGTCAAGCAGTACGGCACCTTCAACGGCAACCCCCTGGTGATGGCCGCGGCCGAGGCGACCCTGCTGGACGTCCTCACCGAGGACGCCTACACGGAACTGGAACGCAAGAACAGGTACCTGCTCGAAGGCTGCCAACGGGTCATCGACGAGTACGGGCTGCCCGCCTACACCGAAGGAATGGGCGCCAAGGGTTGTGTGGTCTTCTCGTCGGAGCGGCTGTACGAGTATCGCGACTACCTGACCAAGGTCGACGAGGAGCTCTCCACCCTGGCCTGGCTCTACCACATGAATCACGGCATCTTCATGACCCCGGGCGTCGAGGAGGAGTGGACCCTTTCGATCGCCCACACCGACGCCGACCTCGACAAGTACGTCGCCGCCTTCGAGGCCTTCGCCAAGGACGTGACCAGGGGCTGACCAGAGGTCAGTCTGGGGAGATGCCTCCACCCACCACTGTGCGGAACCATTCCTTGAACCGCTCAGTCCGGCGGTCCGGGCGGAAGCGCCGCTCGGACCGCACCTGCTTGTGCGGGTTCCGCTCGCCGTAGTGCTTCTTGGCCCAGCGTGACCCCGGCTTGCCGAGTCGGATCGCGCCGTACAGGCCGATCGGCCACACGAAAAACCCGAGCAGGGCGTGCAGAAAACGGTCCTTGAGCAGGCAGACGAACACGCCCGCAAGCACCATGGCGACCGCGATCAGCGACCCCAACAGCGCCTCGGGCGAGTCGGACAGAATCTCGAACGGACGGAGCCCGAACATGATCAAGGCCAGCGATACCGCCGTGATCACCGTCGCGTCGATCGACTGTCGGCCTTCCTCGGCCCAGTAGACATCCTCGAGGTGAACCCACAGGGCGAACTCGTCGATGGTCAGCCCGATCCCGACCCCGAAAGCAGCGGCCGCCACCAGGAACCAGTCGGTCTGCCCGTGGTCGGCGAACCCGATCACACCGGCCACCATCATCGTGACGATGCCGAAGACGAGATGGTGAAGGTGGACCCCGGACTCGCTGACGATGCTGCCCGGCCACCACGGCACCTTCGGGCTCCGCATCAGCCTGGTGCTGAGCCGGATGAAGCTGAACGAAAGGAGGAAGCCGAGCAGGACCAAGAAGACCGCTTCCCGGTCGTGATCGACCAGCTGGTGATTCCAAAAATCACTCAGCAGCGAACCGATGCTGGCTGTCGCCATCTCCACGGCGATTATTCTGCCGGGATCGGATCCGTTTCGCCTGGCGAAACCGCCGACGGGTGGAATCCCGCAGTTTCGGGCGAGGCCTTCGCCGCCTTCTCCTCGTAGAGCAGGCGATCGGCGCGGACCATCAAGGACTCGAGCGACTCGCCCGGCTCGGCGATCGCCAGCCCACCCGACCAGGTAGTCGGGGATATCCGGCGCAACCTCTCGACGGTGGCGCGCGCCGCCTCCTCCTCGACCTCGGGGAAGACGACCACGAACTCGTCGCCGCCGATCCGAGCCACGAGGTCACCTGTCCGGGCACCGTCCCGCCAGGCTGTTCCGAATCGGCGCAGGAGCTGGTCGCCGGCGAGATGGCCACGACGATCGTTGACCGCCTTGAAGTCATCGATGTCGGCGACCAGCACCGCGATCCGGTCATCCCGGCCGAAGCTCCGGACCCGGGTCACCTCCCGCTCGAGCCCGGTCCGGTTCAGGAGGCCGGTCAAAGAGTCGGTAGTCGCTTCGTGCCGTAGCTGGCTGGTCGCCCGGCTCAGGATCTCCATGGTCACGATGTAGCTGCCCGCGAAGGCGATTCCGATCGGCGCTCCGCCCTGTACATCGTTGATCTCCATTCCACCGATGATCCCCAGACACACGTAGACGGCATACAGGCGGCTCACCCGGGGCGGAAACGCGGCCCCGACGAAGACGCAGGTCCACAGGAGAGTCGTCAGGTTGAGCGCGGCCCCGAGCGAGGATTCGGCCCGGCACAGCCCGAGCACGCCCCAGGTGAAGCCGATGATGACGATCGCATGGACCATCCAAACCCGGAACCGCCGGGAAAGCGTCCAGTAGCCGATCCCGGCACCCAGGGTCAACGCCGCGGCGAAGATCCTGCGGCTCAGGTCCTTGTCGGAATCGTCGATCGGAAATGCCGCGGTGAAGACGACCATCGCCGCCGCCGCGAAACAGACGACCGCCATCCCCCTCGGCTGCCAGGCGGGGGCCCGTCTCGACATCTCGTGGCGCAGCTCGACGCGGTCCATTTCGCGATCCATACTTACATGGCGGCGACGCTGCCCCCCGAGCCCTCGCCGATCAAGCTGGATGCGAAGATGGAGTCATGGCCAATCGACTCGCGGAATCCACCAGCCCCTACCTGCTCCAGCACAAGGACAACCCGGTGGACTGGCACCCCTGGGGACCGAAGGCACTGGCGATCGCCCGTGAGCACGACCGTCCGATCCTGCTTTCCATCGGGTATGCCGCCTGCCACTGGTGTCACGTCATGGAGCGGGAATCGTTCGAGGACCCGGTCACGGCCGAGTACATGAACCGGCATTTCGTGCCGGTCAAGGTCGATCGCGAAGAGCGGCCCGACCTCGACGCGATCTACATGGAGGCCGTCCAGTCGATCACCGGCCATGGCGGCTGGCCGCTCACCGTCTTCCTGGATCCGGACGGCGTCCCGTTCCACGGCGGCACCTACTTCCCGCCGGAAGCGTATTCCGGCATGCCCAGCTTCATGATGGTGATGGAAGCCGTGATCAAGGCGTGGGAGGAGAAGCGGGAGGAGATCCGCGCCCAGGCAGGGGACGTCCGCACCCGGCTCGGAGCGGTCTCCCTGATCGGCGCCAAAGAAGGAGATCTCGACCCGGGGGACCTCGATGAACGGGTCCAGTCCCTGATCAAGCTGGCCGACGCCGAGCTCGGCGGCTTCGGTGGGGCGCCCAAGTTCCCGCCGGCCTCCACCCTCGACTTCCTGCTCGGGCAGGGCGAGACCGGGCCGGTCGAGGTGACGCTCGACCGGATGGCCGCCGGGGGCATCTACGACCAGATCGGCGGCGGCTTCGCGCGGTACTCGGTCGATGCCGAGTGGCTGGTGCCCCATTTCGAGAAGATGCTCTGCGACAACGCCCTGCTTGTCCGGACCTATCTCCACGCGTGGCAGGAGCTCGGCCACGAGCGTTACCGGCGGATCGCCGAGGAGACCCTCGACTGGGCCCTGAGGGAGATGAGCGACCCGGACGGTGGCTTCTACACCTCGCTCGATGCCGATTCGGAGGGCGAAGAGGGCCGGTTCTACACCTGGACCCTGCCGGAGCTCGAGGAGGTGCTCGGCGATCGTGCCCCGGCCGCCGCCGTCGCCTTCGGCGTCACCGAGGCCGGGAACTTCGAGGGCCGCAACGTCCTCCATGTGCCGTCCGCGGTGCCACGGACCGAGCTGGGTGACCTGGCCGCCATCAGGGACGACCTGAGGGCTGTCCGTGACCAAAGGGTTTGGCCGGAACGCGACGACAAGGTGCTCTGCTCCTGGAACGCGCTGATGATCTCAGCCCTCGCCGAAGCCGGGGCCGTGCTCGACCGACCGGACTACCTCGAGGCGGCCTCCCGGTGCGCGGAGTTCATCTGGACGAGGATGCGCGACCCCCAGGGAACCCTGCTGCGCACCTGGCGGAACGGTCAGGCCCGGCTGAACGCATATCTGGAGGACCACGCCTTCCTGCTCGAGGCGTTGCTGGAGCTCTACCAGGCGAACTTCGATCCGAAGGTCTTCGACCGGGCGAGAGCGGTCGCGGAGACGATGATCGACCGTTTCGCCGACCCCGCCCGCGGCGGGTTCTTCACGACCTCACACGATCACGAGGAACTGATCGCGCGCCGCAAGGATGTCGGCGACCACCCGATCCCGTCCGGGAGCGCCTCCGCCGCTCTCGGCCTGCTGAAGCTCGCCGCCCTGACCGGGGAGGGCGCCTATCGCCGCCACGCGGTCGGCGTATTGAAGCTGTTCGCCCCGGCCACCGCCCGCCAGCCGGATGCCTTCGGGCATCTGCTCCAGGCGCTCGCCTTTCATCACGCGGGCTCGACCGAGCTCGCCACGATCACGCCCGAAGGGGATTCGTCCGCCGCCGCGCCGCTGCTCGCGGTCGCCCGCGAGCGGTACCGCCCCAACCTGGTCGTCGCCAGCGGCCCGGAGGGAGCGAAGTCGCCCCCGCTGTTGGTCAACCGGGGCACGGTCGACGGAGAGCCCGCCGCCTACGTCTGCCGAAACTTCACGTGCCAGATGCCGGTGACCGGGGCCGCCGAGCTCAGAACCGAGCTCGGCCCGCTCGACTCGTGAGCCGCTGAGGCCCGGGCGGCTCCACCGATGTTCGGCCCGGCCGCGGACCGGACCGGCGGACCGGACCGGTTTTAGAGGATCGGAAGCAGGGTCTCTATCTCGGCCGGTGTCACCTGGACGCGGTGGGCATCCCATTCCTGGCGCTTGAGCTCGATCAGACGGCTGAAGGTGTGTTCCCCCAGCGTCCGGAGGACCAGCTCGGAGTCCGCCGCCGTCTCGATCGCTTCGCCCAGGGTGGCGGGCAGCTGCTCGATCCCGCGGCGCCCGAGCTCATCAGGACCGAGGTGGTACAGGTTCTCCTCCATCGGCTCCGGCAGGTCGTACCCCTTCTCGATTCCCTCGAGCCCGGCCTGAAGCAGCCCGGCCAGGCAGAGGTACGGGTTGCAGGCCGGGTCCGGGCAGCGGATCTCGACCCTGGCCTGGCCCGGTTCACCCGTGTGGTTCTGCGGGATCCGGATAAGCGACGAGCGGTTGCGACGCGACCAGGAGAGGTAGACGGGCGCCTCGAACCCTGGGACGAGCCGCTTGTACGAGTTGACCCACTGCGCGTAGAGCGGGGCGATCTCGCGGGCGTGACGCAGCTGGCCGGCGATGAAGGCGCGGCCGATGCGGGAAACCCCACCCGGGCGCTCGGGGTCGTAGAAGGCGTTGACGCCGTCCTTGATGAGCACCTGGTCGAGATGCATACCGGAACCGTTGGCGTCACCGAGCGGCTTCGGCATGAAGGTCGCGTGCCAGCCCTGCTGGACGGCGTACTCCTTGACGACGATCCGGCTGGTCATGATGTCGTCGGCCGTGCGCAGCGCCCCTTCAGGCTTGAGGTCCAGCTCGTGTTGCGACGGGCCCGCCTCGTGATGGGTCGATGCGACCTCGATTCCCATCTGCCCGAGCGCGAGCACCGTCTCCCGGCGCACGTCGGATCCGGCGTCGAGAGTGGTCAGGTCGAAGTAGCCTCCCTCGTCCAGGGTCTCCGGGATCCCCCCTTCCGGACGGGCCGAGCGGAAGTAGAAGAACTCGAGCTCCGGGGCGACCACGAAGTCGTCGAACCCCAGCTCCGTCGCACGGTCCAGCGCCCGCTTCAAGACCCAGCGCGAATCCCCCTCGTAGGTGAATCCGCCAGGGACCTCGATGTCGCAGAACATCCGGGCGACCGCATCGGTGCCGCCGGGTCGCCAGGGAATAAGGGTGAAGGTCGTCGGATCGGGGCGAGCGATCATGTCGGATTCCTCGACCGGGTTGAACCCGGTCATCGAGGCACCGTCGAAGCCAATTCCGTGTTCGAAGGCCCGTTCCAGCTCGGTGCTGTTGATCGCGAAGCTCTTGAGGCTGCCGAGCACGTCCGTGAACCAAAGCCGGATGAACCGGACATCGTTCGCCTTGACTGCTTCGAAAACGTCTTCCGGGGTATCGGTGATTACGGCCATCGTTCTCCTTGAAACAGCTTGCCAAGCGGATTGGGGACTGTGCTGGCCGGAACGATACGCGACCGGGCTTGAAACCCGCGGGCGGAAGGGGTATAACTTACTTGCGGTAAGTACCTAGATAAAAGTAAAGTAATGGCCCAGTAAACACCGGGTAAAACGGTGGAGAGGGGCCGTGACTCCGGAAAACAGGGAAGCGTGACCATCGTGACCGTAAAAACAGAAGTCAGCCGATTCCACATCCATGACGAACTGACAGCCCCCGATGAGAGCGCGCCGATCCTCAAGAGCATCCAGGTCGGTGGCCGTTCGGTGAACAAGCTGGTCGGTGTGCTCGCCGGCTCGCCCGCAGTGCTCCGGGCCTACACCCGGATGAGGGCAGAGCTCCAGCAAGGCGAACTGCCTCAATCGACGCGCATGCGGATCGCGCTCGCCGTGGCCGAGCACCGAGGCGACAGCTACAGCGTCGTCCAGTACGCGAAGCAGGCCCGCGCCGCAGGCATGGGACTCGACGAAGTCTCACGGGCCCGGAGCTTCAGTTCTTCGGACGAACATGAGCAAGCGCTCCTCACCTACCTCAAGGCGGCATTGGAAGCCGAAGGTGACCCGCCGATCTACCTCCACGAGGAGGCGCGGGAATCCGGCTGGGACGACGAGCAGATCCTCGAGGCACTCGCTCACGTGGCTCTTGGCGAATTTCAAAGCGTGATGGCCGCAGCCGCGGCTCTCCCGAAGGATCAGGCCACCCCGAGGGTACTCCCCGACGCCGCCTGATCCGGCAACAAGAAGGACCGGACCCTCCCTCCCGGCCTTCTCTCCTCCAAACGAAAAGGACGGCCCTCGGGCCGTCCTTTTCGTTGGATGTCTGGCCCGGAACGCGCCCGGGAACGGCGGGGGTCCTCAGACTCGCGCCTCCAGGATCATGTTGAACGGTGTTTCCGCCGCCCGGTGGAAATGATGGAAGCCCGCCGCCTCGGCAACTTCACCGAGCCGACCCTCACCCGCCTGGGCCCCGAGGCCCATGCCGACCTCCTGGTCCAGCGAGGACGGCGTGCAGATCATGGTCGACGCGGCGTAGAAGACCCGCCCGACCGGGTTCAGGTTCTCGGCCAGGGAGTCGTTGGCGAAGGGCTCGACCAGCATCACGCTGGCGTCCTCGCCGATCGTCTCCCGGGTGTGCTTCATCGCCCCGACCGGGTCACCCATGTCGTGCAGGCAGTCGAAGAAGGTGACCAGGTCATAGCCCCTGCCGGGGTAGTCCTTCGCGGTCGCCACCTCGAAACTGGCGTTCTCCATGCCGGCCTCCGCCGCCAGGCGCTTCGCCTGGGCGATCGAGTCCTCGTGGTAATCGAACCCGTGGAACTCCGATCGCGGAAATGCCTCGGCCATCAACAGCGTCGAGGCTCCGTGCCCGCATCCGACGTCGGCAACCTTCGCGCCCTGCTCCAACTTCTCCTCCAAGCCATCCATCGCCGGGATCCACTCCGGGACGAGGTGAGCCTTGTATCCCGGGCGGAAGAACTGCTCCGTCCCGGAAAACAGCTCCGGGTCGTGCTCGTGCCAACCGAAACCCTCACCCGCGCGGAACCGTTCGGCGAGACGCTCGCGATCGTGAAAGAGCGAACTGATCACGTGGTAGCCACCGAGCATGTAAACCGGACTCTCCGATTCGGCGAAAGCCATGGCCTGCTCCGGCGACAGCTCGAACATCTCGGACTCGGGGTCGAACTCCACGTAACCGCTGGCGGCCTGAGCCGACAGCCATTCCCGGACGTAGCGTTCGGCCACCCCGGTCTTCTCGGCGATGTCGGACGGGGCCATCGGCCCGGATCCCGCCATCGCCTTCCACATGCCGAGCTCGTCCCCGACGATCACCAACACGGCGTTCATCGCCGCACCCATGTCGGTGACGACTTGACCCATGAACTGCTCCAGCGCGGCTTCATCAACCTTGCTTGCGGCCATTGGGTACTCCTTGCTTCAGGCGCCCGCTCGGCTCCGCCGGGCCCGGGGCGCGTATTGGCCCCTACGCCGCGACACTCGCACAACAGCCGGGCCCAGTCAAGGTCCCGACGCGCCCTTCGGGCGACCTAGAACCGCTCGCGCCGGATGGTCGCTTTGCGTCCCTTGATCCGGCTCGATCGCATCGCCTTGATCAAACCGTCGGCGGCCCCGGCGGGGACGTCGACCAGGGAGAAGTTCTCCTTGACCTCGATCGAACCGATCTGGCTGCCGCTGAGGCCACCCTCGTTGGCGATCGCCCCGACCAGGTCTTTCGGCGCGACCGAGGCGCTGCGCCCGACGCTGAAGAAGAGCCGGGTGTGATCGCCGGGCG
>JBEBXB010000091.1:0-8173 GCA_040391885.1 Conexibacter woesei
GGCAGACGAGGACGCCGTCCTGGTTGAAGACGCGGGTGTGGACCTTGACCAGGCCACGGTCGAGCTTGGACTTCGACTCACGAACCTCGAGGACCTCGGACTCGCAGAAGAGCGTGTCACCGTGGAAGACCGGGGCCGGGTGGCTCAGCTCGTCGGTCGCCAGGTTGGCGATCGCCTTGCCGGAGAAGTCGGAGACCGACATGCCGACGGCCAGCGAGTAGACCAGCGGGCCGACGACGACGTTCCTGCCCTGCTGGGAGGCGTTGGCGTGAATGTCGTTGATGTGGAGCGGGTGATGATTCATGGTCATCAGGCAGAAGAAGTGATCGTCTGACTCGGTGACCGTCTTCGCCGGCATGTGCTTGTACGTCGCGCCGACCTCGAACTCTTCGAGGTAGCGGCCGTAGGGGTGCGAACCTGACTCTTCGCGCACAGCCTGGTCGGTGGTGAAATCGCTGGTTGCTTCGCTCATCGGTGTGTCGGTTTCCTTTGTTGGTGGGTCCGCGCCGTTTGCGGCGGCCGCGGCCGCCCGGCGCGGACTGGTCAGTGGACTTTCTTCAGCTTGGCCCGCTGCTCATGGGACTCGAAGACCCGGATGATCAGCTTGGCCACGTTCGAATCTCCCTCGAAACGGATGTGGCCGGTTTCGGCCGCTCGCCGGTACGACGCGATGGTGCTCTTGTCGTCGGCCAGCTGATTGAACTGTGCCCGGTCGATCTCGACCCGGCACCGTTCGTCCTCTCCTCTTCCCTTGCTCACCACGGGCCCGGGCACCTCAACCCGGTACGTCTGCATGTCACCTTTCGCGCGGATGTCGAGGCCGAAGACGAGCTTCAGCTTCTTCAGCGCCGGCACCTCTTCCTGAAGGTGGCGGACTGCTGACTCGATCATCTGCGCGGTGGAGGCCATGGTGAGTGTCTATCAGGCGTGGCTCAGATCTTGTGGCGCTGGAGCAGCTTCTTGCCGATGACCATGCGCTGGATCTCCGAGGTGCCCTCGCCGATCAGGAGCAGCGGGGCGTCGCGGTAGAGCCGCTCGATCTCGTACTCCTTCGAGTAGCCGTAGCCGCCGTGGATGCGGAAGCACTCCTCGACGCACTCCTTGCCGGTCTCGGATGCGATCAGCTTGGCCATGCCGGCTTCGAGGTCGGAGCGGATGCCGGCGTCCTTCATGTTGGCTGCCTTGCGGGTGACCAGACGGGCGGCTTCGAGCTTGGTCGCCATGTCGGCCAGCTTGAACTGAATCGCCTGGTGCTCGGCGATCGGCTTGCCGAACGTCTTGCGTTCCTGGCTGTACTGAAGGGCGAGCTCGAGAGCACGCTGGGCGATACCGACGCCACGGGCGGCGACGTTGACGCGACCGACTTCGAGAGCATCCATCATCTGCGGGAAGCCCTTGTTCAGGCCGGCCTCTTCGCCACCGAGGATGTTCTCGGGCGGGCACTTGTAGCCGTCGTAGACGAGCTCGGTGGACTCGACGCCCTTGTAGCCCATCTTCTTGATCTTCGGCGGAACGATCAGCCCGGCGTACTCACCGGTGTTCTCCTCGACCCACGGCTCCTTCTCGGTGATGAAGCAGGTCATGCCCTTGTGGGCCTTCTCCGCGTCCGGGTCGGTCTTGGCGAGCAGGAAGACGAGGCTCGAGCCGAGGCCGTTCGTGACCCACATCTTCTGGCCGTTGATCTCATACTTGCCGTCGTCGCCCTTCTTGGCGCCCGTCTTGATGCCCTGGACGTCGGAGCCGACTTCAGGCTCGGAGAGCGAGAAGGCGGCGCGCATCTCGCCCGTCGCCATCTTCGGCAGGTACTTCTGCTTCTGCTCTTCGCTGCCGAACTGCTGCAACAGGTAGACGCCGATGAAGTGCGTGTTGACCACGCCGGAGATCGAGATCCAACCGCGGGACAGCTCTTCGACGATCAGCTCGTAGGTCGAGAGGTCAAGGCCCATGCCGCCGTATTCCTCGGCGATGGTGACTCCGAAGAGACCCAGTTCCTTCATCTGCTCGACGATCGGCTCCGGGAACGAATCCTCGTGGTCGTAATGCTCGGCGTTGGGGATGATCTGCTCATCGACGAACTGATGGACCATTTCGATAATGGCCTTCTGGTCCTCGGTGATCTCCTGGTAAGTCGCTTCGGACATGGCTCCTTCTCGGGTTCGGTGGCGCAGATGGGGGTCGCGGGCGCAGTGCGGCGCGGAAAAAGGCCCGCGGTGACGCGGGCAAGGGACCCCGAAGAATACCGGGGATTAGCCGGTCAGGAGTCCAGGCCCCACTGGTAGGAGATGCCTTGGGCCCGCGGATTTCGGCCGTCGTAGAACCGCATGGCATCGCTCCGGGCCGTGCCTGTGTCGAGCTCGAGATGGGTAGCCCCGCGGGCGGTCGCCCACGCCCCGGCCGCCTCGAGCAGATCGTCGCCGATGCCGCGGGACCTGAGCTCCGGGGAAACCGCGAGATCCTCGACCCAGCACCGGAGCCCATACCGGATCGAGTTGAGATCCAGGTAGGCGGAACAGAAGCCGGCGAGCGAGGCGTCGGCCGACGAGATCGCGATGAAGATGACGCTCGAATCGGACTCGATCGCCTCGACGATCGCCCCGAGAGCCCTTTCCTCGTCCCAGGCCGGAGGTTCGGACCCCGGAGAGCTGAACAGCCAGGGGAAGACCCCGAGAATAGGTTCGGCATCGACCGTCGTGGCCTGTCTGATCGTCACGGGCATGTCCAAACCATGCCAGATAGAGTCCCGAAGGGCGCCGAAAAGCGAAGATGGCGCGGACCCCGGTCCGGTGGCCGCCGAGCGAAGGCACCACACCTGCCAAACGACCCGAGCCCACCGCTCGAACACTCGAAGGAGCACTTTGCGCAACCCGAGAAACTTTTTCAAGCCCATGGCGATCGGCGCCCCGGACCCGGTCACGGAGATCCCGTTCGGCCCCTCCCGGATGATCCACTTCTTCGATCCCTCGAACGAGAAGATGGCGGCGAAGGTGCCGGACATGGCCAAGCAGGCGGACATCCTCCTCGGCAACCTCGAAGATGCCGTCCCGGTGGACGCCAAGGAGGCCGCGCGCGCCGGTCTGGTCAAGGTCGCCAAGGAAGCCGATCTCGGCGACACGCCGCTCTGGACCCGGATCAATTCGCTGGAAAGCCCCTGGGTTCTGGATGACCTCACCACGCTCGTCACCGAGGTCGGCAACAAGATCGACGTGATCATGGTCCCGAAGGTCGAAGGCCCGTGGGACATCCACTACGTCGACCAGCTCCTCGCTCAGTTGGAGGCGAAGGGGAACGTCACCCGTCCGATCCTGATCCACGCCATCCTCGAGACCGCCCAGGGCGTGACCAACGTCGAGGACATCGCCGCCGCCAGCCCGCGCATGCAGGGCATGAGCTTCGGCCCGGCCGACCTCGCCGCCTCCCGCCGCATGAAGACCACCCGCGTCGGCGGCGGCCACCCCGGCTACCGCTCGCTGGAGGACCCGGACGCCGGCAACCCCGAGGCCGCCCGCGTCAGCGCCCAGCAGGATCCGTGGCACTACTCGATCGCCCGCATGGTCGACGCCTGCACCTCGAACGACATCCTGCCGTTCTACGGCCCGTTCGGCGACATCAAGGACCTCGAGGGCTGCGAAGTCCAGTTCCGTTCGACCTTCCTGCTCGGCTGTGTCGGCGCCTGGTCGCTCCACCCGGCCCAGATCGCCGTCGCCAAGAAGGTCTTCTCGCCGCCGGTGGACGAGGTCATCTTCGCCAAGAAGGTCATCGAGGCCATCCCGGACGGGCGAGGCGTCCACATGATCGACGGCAAGATGCAGGACGACGCCACCTGGAAGCAGTGCAAGGTGATGGTCGGCCTCGCCGAGATGCTCTCCGAGAAGGATCCGGAACTGAAGGAGCAGTACGGCTTCTAGCCGCTGGGTTGAGTAGGAGGCCGGCAACCGTCCCGCAGAGCGGCGCTCGCTGCGCCCAGGCTCTGCGGGTCGGTCACCGGCCTCCTCTCTAGCCCTTCGCCGTTTCGCCTTTGGCTGTTTCGCCGGGTTGCCTCCGGGGGTAGGTGCTGGCCATGACGGCCGATGTCCCCCAGCCCGGACTTTCCACCCCGGATCCCCCCACCTCCGCCCCTGTCCGTGTGGGGGCCGGCCCCACGTTGGAGGTGCGGGAGATCAGCAAGCGTTACGGGGACACGGTCGCCCTCGACCGACTTTCGATGACGGTGGGGCCCGGCCAGATCTTCGGCTTCGTCGGACCGAACGGGGCTGGGAAGACGACCGCGATGCGGATCATCACCGGGCTGTTGGAAGCCGACTCGGGTGAGATCCGATGGGCAGACAGTCCGATCGACCCGGGACAGCGCCGACAGATCGGATACATGCCGGAGGAACGCGGCCTCTATCCGAAGATGAGGGTCGACCACCAGCTCCAATACTTCGGTGAGCTGCACGGCTTGGATCCGGCCACCGCCCGGGATCAGACGGCAATCTGGCTGGACCGGCTGGGAGTCGCGGATCGAGCCCTCGACAATGTCGAAGACCTTTCCCTCGGCAACCAGCAACGGATCCAGCTGGCCGCGTCGCTCGTCTTCGAACCGGAGCTGATGATCCTCGACGAGCCGTTCTCGGGCCTCGATCCGATCGGGGTGGATGCGCTGAGCGGCGTCCTCGCCGAGATCAGCCGTGAACGCGGGGTCCCGGTGCTGTTCTCGTCGCATCAGCTGGACCTGGTCGAGCGGATCTGCGACGCCGTCGCGATCATCAAGGAAGGACGGCTGATCGCTTCCGGCACTGTCGAAGAGCTCGAGGAGGAACGTTCGCAGAACGTCTGGTTCCTTCACCTCGACGGGCCGGAACCCGATTGGGATCCGGGGTTGGACGGGGTCGACCGGATCGACCGGTGGCTATTCGAGCTGGACGAGAGCGCCGACCCCCAAGAGCTGCTGACCAGAGGCCAATCGGCGGGTGACGTCGTCGAGTTCGGAAGGCACCGCCCGCGGCTCACCGAGCTTTTCCGCGACACGATCGGGGAGGAGCGATGAGCAGTTCCCGAGCCTCCTTTCTGGCAGCCAGGCGCGAGATCCGCGAGCGGTTGCGCAGCCGCGCGTACCGGGTTTCCACCGTGATCCAGGTGATCGCGGTAGCCGCCGTCGCCGTGGTCATCTCGCTGACCGGAGGCGACGGCACCACCAAGGTCGAAGTCGGGGTGTTCGCACCACCCGGAAACGAGGTGGTCGATCTCGCGAACCGGGCCGGGGCAACGGTCGATGTCGAATTTGACGCGCGTTCCTTCGACGGCCGCGAAGCCGCCCGCTCGGCGATCGTGAAAGGAGACATCGAGGCGGCCGTGGGGCGGGGTCCGACGCTGGCGGCCGGTGACATCCCCGAGGACGCCCTCGCCGTGCTCGACCGAGCCCGATCGACCTGGGATCTCGACCGGAGCCTCGCGACCGCCGGTCTCCCTCGATCCGAGATCCAGAGCATCGTCGCGACCCAGAGCAGCCCGGCCGAGCGCGTCGAAACCGAATCGGGCGACGGTGGCGGCGGGATCGCCTTCATCGCGACGCTGTTCCTGTACCTCGCCTTGATCTTCTGCGGATATGCGGTCTCGTCCGGTGTGGTCGAAGAGAAGAGCACCCGGGTGGTCGAGCTGATCATCAATGCGATCACGCCGAAGGACCTGCTCGCCGGCAAGGTGATCGGCATCGGACTCGTCGGTCTCGCCCAGCTGCTCCTGATCGTGATCGCCGGCGTCGGCACGGCACTCGTCCTCGGCGAGGTAAATCTGCCGGCTTCCACCGCGGAGACGGCGGCGCTGTCGCTGCTCTACTTCATCCTCGGGTTCGCCCTCTATGGCTGTGCGTTCGCCGTCGCCGGGGCCATGGTTTCGCGCCAGGAGGATTCGCAGACCACGACCGGCCCGGTGATGATCCTCCTCGTCGGGGCGTACATCTTCTCGATCTCGGCGCTTGGGGACGCCGATTCCGGTCTGGCGGTGTTCGGCACCCTGTTCCCGCCGTTCGCGCCTCTGGTCGTCCCTGCCCGGGCAGCGGCAGGAGCGCTGCCACCCGAACAACTGGTGCTTTCGGTCATCTTGATGGTGATTGCCTGCGCGCTGCTGATCCGGCTCGCCGGCCGGGTTTACGAATCGGCGGTGCTGCGGATGGGTTCGCCGATGACGATCCGGCAGCTGGTGGCCCTGGTGGGGGCCGGTCGGTGAGCGTCCCGCCAGAGACGGCGGACGCTCAACGCCGGGGAGGGACGACGATGAACCGACGGACGGTCCTGTCCCGCGACCTTCCGGTGAAGTCGGTCGCCGTGACCGCCAGGACATGTTTTCCGGGCCGCAGCCGGTAGATCCGCCTGCCGCTGCAATCGTGGATCGGTTGCCGATCGACCCGGCAGGCCAACGGGGCGCCCTGGGGCTTCGATCGGGCGATCAACCTGACCGCCGCGACCCGGGAGCGGGCGTTCGCCCGGTATCGCTGCCGGACCTTGCTCAACCGGACCCGGGGGATCAGACCCGGTTCCGTCACGGCCCGCGCGAATGCCAGGGCTCTCGCCGTCTGGGGGCTGCCCTCGTTGCGCATCCCGAAGGAAAGGTTGATCTGACGGTGATCGAACCGCACGGGCAGGCTCGCCCTGGCCGGATCTTGACCGAGTGCCAGGGACATGTCCTTCGCCTCCCGGATCCTCCAGGCGGAATCCGACGAGACCACGAGCAGGAACGGCGGATCGCGCCGGTCAGCGAAGTTGATCGCGGAGGCACGTCGCCACCGGGTCTCGCTTCCCGCCTCCCAGGGCGCGCCGAAGGCGTTCCAGTACATGCCGCGATGACTGTCCGAGAGAGCGCGAACGGACGGGTCGGCCAGGAAGGGCAGGTCCAGTCCGTAAGCGTCGAGCGAGATCACGCCGCGGATCACCGCCGGATCGACTCCTCGCGACCTCAGGTATCTGGGATCTGTCCCAATCAGCGAGACGATCTGCGCTCCGGCGGAATGCCCCATCAGCACGATCCGGCGGGGATCGCCCCCGAACCGGGAGATGTTCCGACTCACCCAGGCGATCGCCGAGGCGACATCGGCGGGATGGTCCGGGAACATCACCCGTCCGGGCGTGAACTCGGAGCTGCCCCTGTAGTCGGGTGAGAGCCGGTAGTTCACCGCGACGAAGACGTTTCGCTCCCGGGTGAACCGTCTTGCCTTCTCGGCGACGCTTGCCCGCTTGCCGCCCTGGTACCAGCCGCCGCCGTGAACCCAGACGACCACCGGCATCGAGCCCGTGGATCGGCGCGGCTGGTAGACGTCCAGTTCGTTGCGGACTGGGTCCGGGGACGCGTGGGAGTAGCGGATGCCGCCATGCAAGCGGTACGGGACCCCGTCTCCCCCGGCCTGCGCCGTGGCGACCGCCGGCTCGTGGAATGCCGACGCAAGCACCAGGCCGGCCGACGCCAACAGCCCCGCAACCAGGCAGGCGATGATCCCCCGGCGATATCGCCGGGGGATTCCCGAGTTGACCGTCCCCTTCATTCAGGCGATGGCCGGTGCTTCCGGCAGCCTGGCGAGGGCCGCGTCCAGATCGTCCTGCGACAGTTCGAGGTCGGTCAGCTCACCGGCCAGGAACGCCTGATAGGCAGCCATGTCGAAGTGGCCGTGCCCGGAGAGCCCGAGCAGGATGACTCGTTCCTCGCCGGCCTGCCTCGCGGCCTCGGCCTCCTCGATCGCCGCCCGGATGGCGTGGGCCGGCTCCGGGCCGGGGATGATCCCTTCCGTGCGGGCGAACAGGATGGCCGCCTCGAAGGCGGCGCTCTGCGGCACCGCGGTCGCCTCGACCATCCCGTTGTGGACGAAGGCGCAAAGGCTCGGGGCGTCACCGTGGTAACGGAGCCCGCCCGAGTGGACGGGCGGCGGCACGAAGTCGTGCCCCAGCGTGTACATCGGCATCAGCGGGGTCATGCCGACCGTGTCGCCGAAATCGTAGGCGTACTTGCCCTGGGTGAGGGTCGGGCAGGCGGTCGGCTCGGCTCCCAGGAACCGGGTCGTCTTGCCGTTGCGGATGTTCTCGCGAAGGAACGGATTGATCAAGCCGGCGAAGTTGGAGCCGCCGCCGACGCAACCGACCACGACGTCGGGGTACTCGCCCGCCATCTCCATCGCGGCGATCGCCTCCTGGCCGATGACCGTCTGGTG
>JBEBXB010000092.1:0-8128 GCA_040391885.1 Conexibacter woesei
CCATCGCGCCGTCGCGGAAGAGGATCATCGTCGGGATCGAGAGCACCTCGTACTGAGTGGCCGTCTGCTGGTTCTCGTCGATGTTCAAGCTGATGATCTTGAGGTCATCCCGCTCGGCGTTGATCTCCTCGAGGACCGGATGGAGGACGCGGCAGGGACCGCACCAGGGAGCCCAGAAGTCGACCAGGACGGCCCCCTCGTGCTCGAGCGCCTCTGCCTTGAAAGTCGAGTCAGTTACTGGGGGGAGCTTGTCTGACATCTCGGTCTCCTGATCGTTTGTCGGAACCGGGCGATCGCCCGCCTGCCTGTACCACTATACAAAATGAAGTAACCGGTCCCGGGGTGCCGTGCGGCTCTCCTCGACCAGATGCGGAAATGACGTTCAACGCACCGTAACCTACCCGTCGGGTCACCGGGGAAATCCTTGGGTGACCGGCGGCGCGCCGGGAAGACTTTCGCCTCGAAGACGGCTCAGCGACGCCCGCGACGGGCGGCGTCGAGCCGCATCGCGGGAACCCGCCAGGCGGCCTCGGCGACGATCGCGCCGCTCATCTTGGAGCTGCCGCAGTCCCGTTCGCGGAAGGTGATCGGAACCTCCATAACCGAGAACCCGGCCCGGATCGCCCGCCAGGTCATCTCGACCTGGAAGGAGTAGCCGGAGGCGGCGACCTGGTCGAGGTCGATCGTTTCGAGGACGTCGCGGCGGAAGCATTTGTAGCCGCCGGTGAGATCCCGGACCTCGACCCCGAGGACCGTCCGCGAGTAGAGGCTTCCGCCGCGGCTGAGCAGCCGCCGGGTCCGGCCCCACTGGGTGATGCCGCCGCCGGGGACGTAACGGGAACCGATCACGAGATCGGCCAGCTCCGAAGCGGCCAGGAGCCTCGGCAGATAGGCCGGGTCGTGGGAGAAGTCGGCATCCATCTGGACGATCAGCCCAGCGTCGCCCGCCAGCGCCTCGCGGAATCCGGCCAGGTAGGCGGGGCCGAGACCCTCTTTCCGGGGTCGGTGGAGAACGAGGACCCGTTCGTTCTCCGCGGCGAGCCGGCCGGCGATCCGGCCGGTGCCATCCGGTGAGTTGTCGTCGACGATCAGGATGCGGTCGGCCGGTTCGAGCTTCGGGCCGAGCGCCTCGACCATCCGCTCGATGTTCCCGGCCTCGTTGTAGGTCGGCAGGATGACCCAGGCGGGCCGGCGGGTCTCACTCCCGGATTCGGACACCCGCCGATGCTACGACAAGAGCGGCCCCCGACCGGGCTCTCAGCCGTCGACGTGGCGCTTCAGCGCGTCGAGGCGGAGATCCCATTCACGACCCACCCTGGTCAGCCATTCCGTGCCCGGCTCGAGTGCGCCGGGAACGAGGCGATAGTGAACCTCCGCACCCGTCCTGGTGGAGGCCAGCACGCCGGCCTCGGCCATTCCGCCGAGATGCTTGGCCACCCCTTGGCGGGTTATCCCGAGCTCCCTGGAAAGGGCGGTGGCGGTGGCCGGCCCCTCGTCGACGATGCGCTCGATGATGCGACGCCGGTTGCGGTCGGCCAGGACCGCGAAGAGGGCGCCGGCAGAACCTTCCGACAGGTCGGTGTCGACGTTCACGGCAGCGCGAACATCCCGGTGATCTCCGCCAGCTCGCGCTCCAACGCGCGCAGGGGCCTGGTTTCGGTCACCCGTACGACGCAGCCACCCGCCACTGCAGGTTCCAGCTCGAGCACGACGCGACTCGATTCCTCGCCCCTGGCCGACCACCAGAAGGTGAGATTCCGCTCCGGCTCGATGGCCTCGATGAATCCGTCGAGTTCCGTCCCGTCACCGTCCCGGACCCGGATCGCCCCGCCAGGCTCAAGATCCGCTTCGACATCCTCGCCGAGCCAGGCCGCCAGACCGTCTTCCTCGCTCAAGGCGCGCCACGCCTCCTCCGGCCCGGAGTCGAGCTCGATCTCGCGACTCAGCTCGACCGGCCTTTCGTCCGACTCCTCCGACCCATTTCCGTACGTCGAGTTCTCCGCGTCCATTGACCTTTCCTTCCGCTGCTTTCCATGACCGCCCTGGCGCAACTATCTGGTTGCGTTATAGTAGCGAAACGAAGCGCAACCGTCCAGTTGCACAAGGGCTGGACCGAAACGAAGACAGGAGAAGCGAGTGAACCACCGATCGTCATCACTTTCGCTCGTCCCCACCGTGATCGAACAAGGCGCAAGCGGGGAACGCGCCTTCGACATCTGGTCGCGGCTGCTCAATCAGCGGATCGTCTTCCTCGGGCAGGAGGTCGACGACCAGATCGCGAACCTCGTGGTCGCCCAGCTGCTCCACCTCGAGTCGACCGACCCGGAGAAGGATGTCTCGCTGTACATCAACTCTCCCGGTGGCTCGGTCACGGCGGGCCTGGCGATCTACGACACCATGCGGTTCATCAAGCCGGAGGTCCAGACCATCTGCTTCGGCATCGCGATGTCGATGGGATCCCTCCTCCTGGCCGCCGGGACGCCGGGCAAGCGGTTCGCCCTGCCGAACTCGCGCATGCTCACCCACCAGCCGTCGGCCGGTTTCGAAGGCAAGTCGACCGATATCGAGATCCACGCCCGGGAGATCCTCGAATCGCGCCGACGCGTCTACGAGCTCTACGCCCTCCACACGGGCCAGTCGATGAAGGTCATCGAGGGAGATATGGAACGCGACCGGTTCTTCACCACCGAGGAGGCGATCGAGTACGGGCTCATCGACGGCGAGCTCGAGCCCCGCAGCCAGAAACTGGAGCCCGTCGGATTCGGGGGTTGAGCGGGGCGGGTACGTTCCCCGTATGACCAACGCCGAGATCGCTGCCGCACTCGAGGAGCTGGCCGTGCTCTACCAGCTCGACGGAGCCGACCAGTACCGGGTCCTCGCCTACACCAACTCCGCCCGCACGATCCGAAACGAAGGACGGTCGGTCGAGGAGATGGCCCGCGAAGGCAGCGTGACCGACCTGCCCGGCGTGGGCAAGACGCTCGAGGAAAAGATCGTCGCCCTGGTCGAGACGGGTGAGATCCCGGCCGCGGCCAAGCTGAAGGAGAAGATCCCGGCCGGGCTGGTCCAGATCAACCGGATCCCGGGGCTCGGGCCGAAGACGGTCCGCCGGCTCCACGACGAGCTGGAGATCAGCACCCCCGAGGAGCTGCGAGAGGCGGCGGAGTCCCAGGAGATCCGCAAGCTGAAGGGGCTCGGACCGAAGGTAGAGGAGAACATCCTCGAAGGTCTCGACCGCCTCGAAGCGGAGCCGCAGGGACCGGAACGGCTGCGGCTCGACGAGATCCTGCCGGTCGCCGAGGCCCTCGTTCGGGCTTTGCGGGAGGACCCTTCCTGCGACCGGGCGGAGATCGCCGGATCGATCCGGCGTCGCACCGACACCTGCAAGGACATCGACCTGATCGCGACCTCGGAGAAGCCGCTCGAGTTGACCCGGGCGATCGCCGGCCACCGCACCATCGCCGAACACGGCACCCCGGGCGAACTGGGCGTGAAGCTGACCACCCACAGCGGCATCGGCGTCGATGTCCGGATCGTGAAGCCGGCCGCCTTCGGCAATCTGCTCCAGCACTTCTCCGGTTCGGGCGCCCACAACGCGGAGCTGCGGGAGAGGGCCGTCGCGGAAGGGCTCCACGTGTCCGAGCATGGGATCAAGGACGACGCCACCGGCAAGACGGAGCTCTTCACCACGGAGGAGGAGGTCTACCGTCGGCTCGGCTACGACTACATCGAACCGGAGCTGCGCGAGAATCGGGGCGAGCTCGACGCGGCCCGGAACGGCACCCTGCCGAAGCTGGTCGAGATCGACGACATCCGCGGCGAGCTCCACTGCCACACCACACTCTCGGACGGGGTCGGGACGATCGAACAGATGGCCGCGGCGGCGCTCGACCGTGGTTACGAGTATCTGGCGATCACCGATCACTCGGCCTCCCACGGCTTCGGCGACAACGTCACCGCCGAAAGGCTGTGGCAACGGATCGAGGAGATCGAGGCCTTCAACGCGACCAACCCCGGGATCCGGGTGCTGGCCGGCTCCGAGGTGAACATCATGCCCGAGGGCGGTCTCGACTACCCGGACGACCTGCTCGGCGCGCTCGACTGGGTGATCGCCTCGATCCACACCTCGTTCGGCAAGTCGGCCGCCGAGATGACCGACCGGATGATCACCGCGATCGAGCATCCCGAGGTCGACTGCATCGGCCACGCCACGGGCCGGCTGCTGAACCGCCGCGAGCCCTACGACATCGATCTGGAAAGGGCCTTCGAGGCAGCGGCGAAGGCCGGCACCGCCTTCGAGATCAACGGCAACCCGCGCCGCCGGGACCTCAACGACGTCTACGCCCGCATGGCCGCGGAGGCCGGGGTCAAGATCGTCCTCAACACGGATGCGCACCGCCCGGAGACGATGGAATTCATGTTCTTCGCCATCGCCACCGCCCGCCGCGCCTGGCTCACCCCGGACCAGATCCTCAACACCGGCCCCTGGTGGAAGTGACCCGGCGGCCGCGATCGAACCCGGACTTTTACGTCAATATCGCGCAAAACCCCGGGACCGATCCCGCCTGAGCTTGCCGGCGAGCTCAGAAGGCGCGAAAGCCGGGGGTCCTAACAAGCTTGAGAGGGCGAAAGGCGTTCCCTTGCTCGACCAGGAACCGGACCCCGTCCCGTCCCTCGATCGCCAGCACGGCCGACTCGCGGTTGCGCCAGGCGAGCGCCACCAGCAGCGCGTAACCGGAACCGATGACCGCGACTTCGGGGAAGACGATGCCGAGCACGCCGGTCAACCCGACCGCGGCAAGGATCGGCCAGAGGCGCATCCACGCGATCCGGCCAGGCGAAGGGAGGCCCATTCCCGGGGAGTTCGAGGTCACGGTGCGCGCGGCGGCGAGGGTCTCCCGGACGCTTTCGGCCGAACGTTCCGCCGTCCCCAGGGAAAGTCCGATCCAGGCCGCCACAACCCACCAGACGGCCCCGACCAAAAGTAACGTCGAGTTGTCGCCGTGGCCGGCCCCGATCACCGCGACCGCCCCGAGCGCGGTGGCACCACCCGCGGTCAGGAAGACGGTCGCCCGGAGCAGCTCGGCGAAGGGCACGGCTACGCGACCGGGTCGGCAGCCACCTGCCGGGCGAGATTCTCGATCAGGTCGATCCACTCCTCCGGTTCGCCGACCACCACATCGGCCATCTCCACCAGTTCGGGCGGTCCCTCGTCCGAGTCGACGGCGACGATCACGAGCCGCTTGATCTGACCCGCCGCGAGGAGCTCACGCAGCCGGACCGCGGCTTCTAGGTCGGTCCGGTCGTCACCCGCGAAGACGACCGTTGCCAGGTCCGTCCCTTCCAGCAGGATGTCGATCGCGCCCGCCTTGCCGGCCATTCCGGGGGGCCGGATCTCCAGCACCTTGCGTCCCCAGTGGGTGTCGAGCCCGGCCTCCTCGGCCTGCTCGGCGATCTTCCGGATCATCTCTTCGGTGCGCTCGCCGGCCCCGCGCCAGTGAAGCGCCTGGATCGGGCCCTTGTCCTCGATCCGGATCTTCGCCTCGACCCAGACGGGATCGTCGTTGGCAGCGATGAAATCCGGAGCCTTGGTCGCGTCCGGCGCGTCGATGATCACCGACGGCTGGTCGTCGCCCGGCCGCAACAGGCCCAGACCGTGATTGCCGAAGTAGGTGACGTTCCGGGCTCCGACCAGGTCACGCGCGGTGCGGGTCAGGCGCCCGGTCACACAGGCGACCAGCCCGAGATGCTCAGCCAGTGTCTCGAGGCTACGCCGCGCCCGGACCGGGACTCGGGCACGATCCGGACGGTCGACGATACGGCAGAGAGTGCCGTCGACATCACTCAGCAAAGCCGAGCGGCCCGGGTCTTCGAGGAGTACGGACAACGCGGAGTCTGGAGTACTCATGGCCTTAGTATCGCCGGGATGGATTCCCGGCGGATATGGAGCCTTGCCCTGGTCGGCACGACCGCGGGTGCTTTCAGCGGACTTTTCGGGGTTGGCGGGGGCACCGTGATCGTGCCGATGCTGATCGCCATGTTCGGTTATCGGGAACGACTGGCCACCGGTACCAGCCTCGCCGCGATCGTCCTGATCGCGATCTTCGCGGCGGCGATGCACGGCGGCATCTACGGCAACGTCGACTGGGAGACCGGGCTGATCCTCGTGGTCCCGGCCATGGGCGGGATCATCATCGGCACGGCCGTTCAGCAGCGGATCCCGGAGAAGGCGGTTTCGGTCATCTTCGCCGTCCTTCTGATCGTGGTCGCCATCGACATGGTGTTCGGCTGACATGGATCTGATCCTCGCGGCCGCGATATGCATCGTCGGCGGGATCGTCGGCGGGCTGGTCGGCGTCGGCGGCGGCGTGATCTTCGTGCCCGCCATGGCGATCGTGCTGGGCATGGGGCAGGTCGAGGCGGAAGCCACCTCGCTCCTGATGATCGGGCTGGTCTCGGTGGTCGGGACGTGGCGCCAGAGGAAGTACGGCAACGTCAACCTGAAGGACGCCGCGATCATCGGGATCCTGTCGCCGGCCGGGGTGCTGGTCGGGGTGGTGATCGCCAACTCGGTGCCGGAGCGGGCGCTTAGGATCGGGTTCGCGATGCTGGCGCTCTTCATGGCCTGGAGGCTGCTTCGGCCCATCCTCTTCCCGTCCGAGCCCCCCGAGAACGCCGAGCCCCCCGAGCCCATCGAGACCGCCGAGGGGAAGTGAAGCCGGGGATCCGGCCGCGCGGCGGCCCGTTCATCCCGGTCGGCGAGATCACCCTGCGGGCGTCCCGGTCGTCCGGGCCAGGCGGTCAGCACGCCAACGTCACCTCTTCCCGTATCGAGGCGGTCTTCGCGGTCGGCGACTCGCTCGCCCTCGACCCGGGCCAGAAGGCCCGCATCGTCCGCAAGCTCGGCCCAGTGGTCACCGCAATCGCGCAGGACGCCCGCTCCCAGGCCCGCAATCGCGACCTTGCACTGGAGCGCCTGGAGGCCAAGCTCGGCGACGCTCTGGCCGTGCCGAAACGGAGACGGCCGACGCGCCCGGGCAAGGCCGCCCGGCAGAAGCGACTGACCCACAAGCGGCAGCAGTCGGAGAAGAAACGTAACCGCCGACCCCCGGGTCAGGATGAGTAGCAGTGATTCGCATTCTCCACACCGCCGACTGGCACCTGGGACGGGAGTTCCACGGCGTCGACCTGGGCCCGATCCACCAGCGGTTCTTCGACTGGCTGGCCGGGGAGGTCGAAGCCCGCGAGATCGACGTGCTGGTGATGGCCGGGGACATATTCGACCGGGCCCTGCCGCCGGTCGCCGCGGTCGAGATGCTGAACCGGGAGCTGGCCCGCCTGACCGGACTGACCACGGTCGTGCTGGTCACCGGCAATCACGATTCCACCGTCCGCATGAGTCACGGGCCGCTGCTGCGGGACGGCCTCCACCTCCGTTCGGGAACCGGCCGGCTGGGTGAGCCCCTGCTGATCGAGGACGGGGAGTTTCCGCTGGCGATCTATCCCCTGCCCTACCTCGACCCGGCGACCACCGCCGCCACGTTGGGAATCGAGAGCCCGGGGCACGAACCGGTGCTCCGCGAGGCGGTGGGCCGTTGCCTCACCGACCAGGAATTACGACCCGGATTCCGTTCGGTGGCGGTCGGTCACGCCTTCGTCCAGGGAGGCGAGGAGAGCGAATCGGAACGCAGCATCGAGATCGGCGGCACCGACCGGGTCCCGGCGGCGGTCTTCGACGGTTTCGACTACGTCGCCCTCGGTCACCTCCACCGGCCCCAGGGAATCAAGAGCGCGAGCGACACCGACGGCCCGCGGATCCGGTACTCCGGCTCGCCGATCCCGCTCTCCTACTCGGAAGTGGGCCCGGGCTTGGCCAAGTCGGTGACGGTGGTCGACCTGGAATCCGACGGAACGATCGAGGTGGAGCAGGTGCCGGTCCCGCCCGCGGTCGGCATGGCCCGGCTGCGAGGCACTTTGACGGAGCTGCTCGAGGACGCCGCGTTCGAGCCGCACCGGAACGACTGGGTGGAGATAACCCTCACCGACCCGCGACGCCCCGATCAGCCGATGGAGCGGCTGCGCAGCCGCTTCGAGCACGTGATCAGCCTCCGTTTCGAATCGGCCGTCA
>JBEBXB010000093.1:0-8102 GCA_040391885.1 Conexibacter woesei
GACAGGTTCATGAACAAACCAGTCCGCCAGGGATCACCTCGGGAGCCAGGACGGTAGAGCGCGACGACCCACACGGGTGCGAGCCGCTCACCCCGACTCGATGAGGCGGCAGGGAACAAAGAGGAGCATTGAATGAAATACGTACGCAGAATGACGGCCTGCCTGGCCGCAACCCTGGGCTTGCTGGCCATGTCGGCCGGCATGGCACAGGCGGCTCCGGTGAGCATGCAATTCACCGATGCGGTGATGGATCTCGGTGATGTGACCGGCGTCAAGGCGATCGACTCGAGCGTCCCCGACCCACCGGCGACGATGACCGGCGACCTGACCGGAACCACCGTGAACATCCCCAAGGCGGGATTCGTGTTCCCACCGAAGGATGCGGAAGTCATGCCGGGCGTCACCGCGACGATCAACATGGAGGCCAATGAGGACATCACCGGCACCTTCAACGCCGCCGACGGGCGTCTCGACCTCAGCGCGAGCCTCAAGGCCACCGTCGCGGTGCTGGGCGCGACCTGTGTGATCTCGCCGATCGAGCTCTCCCTTTCGACCGTCAACGGGCGTCCCTACCTCGGCGTGCCCTACACGGCCGGACTCACCGGCAATGGCGCGATCGACGCGTCGTGGTCGGTCTTGCCCCCGGTCACCGGTGGCGCAACCTGCGATGCGGTCGCCGGGTTGATCGCCGGGCCGGGAGGAATCTGGTTGTCCAACGGTCTGGCCACACCACAGACCTGCGCCGACCAGCCGGCCCATCCGGGCTGCGGCGACAACACCGTCGCCCCGACCGCGGCACCGAAGCTGACCGCCACCCCGCCCGCCACGACCACGGCGACAACCGCATCGTTCACCTTCACCAAGGGTGACGGCGAGACCGCCGAGGTGAGCGGGTTCCAGTGCGCGATCGACTCGGGTGCCTTCGAAGCCTGCAACGCCGGCTCGCAGAGCTACAGCGGACTCGCGGCAGGCAGGCACACGTTCCAGGTCAAGGCGACCAACTCGATCGGAGAAGGTCCCGCAACGTCCCACAGCTGGACCGTCACCAAGCCGGGCAAGGCCAAGTTCGGCGCGCTGAAGGTGGCCCCCAAGGCCAGAGCGGTGAAACGCGGCAAGAAGGCCGTGATCAAAGCCACCATCAAGAACGTCGGCAAGGCCCGGGCCACCGGGGTGAAGATCTGCGTCACCGCCCCGAAGAGGTTCGTCAAGGTCAAGAAATGCATGAAGATCGGCGCTCTCGCGGCCGGCAAGTCGGCCACCAAGAAGTTCAAGGTGACCGTCAAGAAGAAGGCCAAGAAGCGCAAGAAGGCCGTGCTCAGGTTCAAGGCGACCGGCAAGGGCCTCGGTGCCAAGAACGGGAGATCGGTGATCAGGATCAGGTGACCAGACCTGCCCTGCCCCGCTGACCGGTCCCTACCGGTCGGCATCCCGCGCCCCGGTTCCTCCCAAAGAGGAACCGGGGCTCTTTAATGGGGGAGTGTTTCGTCGCCTGAGAGGAGCCCAGGGCTGAGACGTCTGATCAACAACCCGATCAGGCGGTTCGACTCGGTCCAGAAGCTCGAATGGTTCCTGATCTCCGCGGTGGTGATGATCCTCGTGATCCGGACCCAGCTCTGGCTCACGAACTACCCGCAGCTGGGCGGAGGCGGGCTACACATCGCCCACCTGCTCTACGGCGGCATCTTCATGCTGATCGCGATCTGGTGCTCGCTGATCTACCTCAACCGGTGGGGCCGGTCCGCCGCCGCGATCATCGGAGGGATCGGGTTTGGCTTCTTCATCGACGAACTGGGCAAGTTCATCACCGAGGACAACGACTACTTCTTCAAGCCGGCAGCGGCGTTGATCTACCTCGTCTTCGTCGCGATGTTCCTGGCGATCCGGGAAATCTCCCGGCGACAGAAGCTGAGCCCCGAATCCGCCCTCGCCAACGCGATGTCCTTCCTGCCGTCGACGATCACAGGCGAGTTCCGGCGGGACGAATACGAGGTCACCACCGCGCTGCTCGACCGCGCCGATCAGTCGGATCCCCGTGTCTCCCAGATGCGGGAGCAGTTCGAGCAGGCGACGATCGCGTCCACGAAACCGCCGTCTCGCCTGACGCTGCTGTTCGAGCGGGCCCATGCCCGGATCGCCGCGCTGACCAAGCGGCCGCGATTCGGCGCCGTGGTGACCACGATCGTGATCGTCTGGGGCGTGCTTTCCCTGCTCGGCCTGATGGAGATCCACCTCGAGTTCGGTGAGGGAGCGACGAAGGATCTGAAGACGGATGTCAACACCGACCTGCTCGCCATATGCAGTGCGATCTCGACCTTCATCTCCGGGGTCCTGGTCGTGACCGGTGCCTACTGGATGCGGAAGGACGACCATCAGAAGGCGTATCGCTACTTCATGCGGGCACTGCTGGTGTCGATCTTCGTGACCCGGGTGTTCGCCTTCGTCGAGTCGCAGTTCGGGGCCGTATTCGGGCTGGCCGGCGACCTGATCCTGTACGCGGCAATCGGCGAGCTGGCCAGCCAGGATCAACAGAAGAAGTACCGCTTCGCCGGGTTCGAGCACACCGCAACCGAAGATATGGGGCCGAAACACCTGGAGACCCGTCAAACTGTTGGCGATGGCGAAGAAGAGACGCAAGCCGAAGCAGCGCCAGGACCGGGCCAAGGTGTCGACCAGTAGCTACACCGACGAGGACGGCAACACGCTGGAGCTCCGTGACGAGCTCAGCGCGGGATCGATCGCCAAGGTCCAGGAACAGATCGGCAACCAGGCTTACTCGGTCGACGATATCTGGCAGCGGAAGACCGAGCTGATCTTCGAACGCCTGGCCGTCTCCTGGGAGATCGCCGGCCTGCCGCTCGACGACCAGAAGATGCTGCTCGGCCGGTACCGGATGGGCACCCCGGCCGAACGTCGCTGGGTCCGAGAGACGATCGACGCTCACCTCCAGAAGCACATCCCCGAACTGGCCTGACCCCGCGGTTCGGACGGATTGGCTAGGCGGGGGTCCGCCACTCGAGGCCCGGGTATTTCGCGTACCCCCGGTCCCAGGTGATCCATACCGAGCCCGACTCGATCGCCAGCGCGGCCAGCCACGCATCGGCGACGGCATTGCCGGCAGCCTCGGTCTCTTTCGCCAAGTCGAGGAAAAGACCCCACTGCCGCGCGCCGGGGCTGATCCGCACACAGTTCTCCCGCCCAGCCAGCGAAGCGACGAACTCGACCGCCGCTCCCAGCCTCGTGGGCTTGTTGAAGACCCTGGGGTGAGTCACGACACGAATGAAGCCCTCCAGGACCCGTTGTGACATTCCGTAGGGGGCGGGCTCGTTGATCCGGGCTTCGAGCCAGTGCTTAGTCTCTTCATGCGCGAAAGCGTCTTCCCGAAAAGCTGACACGAGCACGTTCACGTCGGGAAGGATCAATCGAGGCCGTCCATGAGGTCCGCGAGTCGCGAGTTGTCGTTGATCACGTCTGGATCCAGCCCTCCCCGCAGTCCATCCCCGGGGCAGGTCGGAAGAACGGTCGAAGGTTCCCGGGGCCGCTCCTGGGATCGGGCGATGCGCTCGCGGAGGGACTCCGAGATGAGTGCGGTCAAGGTCTTTCCTTCGCCGGCCGCAACCGCTTTGGCATCTCTAAGCAGTTGATCATCGAGTCTCACGGTGGTCCTCATTCACTTGAGGTTCGCACCTAGACATACATATGTCAACTTCGAGATCGATCGGGTTCATGTCGCTCTAAGCGCGAGGATCGGAAAGGTCGCCCCCTGCGATTGATACCCAGCGACCAACCACCAATCGCTGGGGCGATCGACCGTGCACATCAAGACGGATCGCCCCAGCGATCGGGGGCGGAGGGGCGGCTCCGGGTGTCGCTCAAGATCAGGGCTTCAGCCGATGCCCGGTGGCGAAGAGGAACTGGGCCCATGCGACCAGGACGATCGCGATCGTCCCGACCACTGCGAGCGAGATCCCCGGGGCCACGTCGGAGGCACCGAGGAACCCGTAGCGGATGGCGTCGACGACGTAGAAGAGCGGATTGACGTGCGAGACGGTCTCCCAGGGAGAACCGAGCCGGCTGACGGAGTAGAACACTCCGCCGAGGAAGATCAGCGGCAGGATCACGATGTTGTTGATGAACGATTGGTTGTCCCACGACTGGGCGTAAATGCCGACGATGATCCCCAACGCCCCGAACGAAGAGATCAGGAGCAGCACCGCCACGGCGAGCGTCAGGGGGTTCGCGACCGGGACGCCGGTGATCGGGATCGCGAGGAGCGTCAGGGAGACACCGATGATCAGGGAGCGCATGGCTCCGCCGACGAGATAGCCGAGATGGACGTGCCAGGCGGGCATCGGGGCGGAGAGGATGTCGTCCAGGTAGCGGTCGTTGCGGGCCTGGAAGATCGTGCTCGAGTTGTTCGAGTATGCGGCCTGCGCCATCGCCATCGCGATCAGGCCGGGCACGATGTAGACCCGGTACTCGAACCCGTTGATCTCGGAGATCGAGTCGCCCAGGGACAGCCCGAACACGACCATGAAGAGCAGCGCCGAGACGACCGGGGCGAGGATCGTCTGCTTCCACAGCTTCAGGACCCGGTGGCACTCACGGCGGGTCAGCCAGGCGAGCCCGCGCCACGGATGAGGCTCGACCTCGCTCGGCGGCAGCGGGTTCACTCGTTGACATCCTGGAGATCGGAGTGAGACTCGCCCTCGGCCTTGAGGGCCAGGTCGATGCGCCCGCCGGCCACGGTGCGCAGGTAGACCTCTTCCAACGTGCCGACCCCGTAGGTCCGTTTCAGGCCCTCGGCGGTGTCCCGGGCGACGATCCGGCCTCCGGCGATCAGGGCGATCTCGTCGCAGAGCGCCTCGGCTTCCTCCAGATAATGGGTCGTGAGCAGGATCGTCGTTCCCTGTTCGTGGAGCTGCCGGATGTAGCGCCACAGTTCATGACGCAGTTCGAGGTCGACACCGGCGGTTGGTTCGTCGAGGATTACCAGCCGGGGCCGGTGGAGCAGCGCCCGGGCCAGCAGCAGCCGGCGCCGCATCCCGCCGGAGAGCTTCGGCGCCTCGACATCCCTCTTGGATCGCAGATCGAAGGCGTCGATCATCTGCTCGGAACGCTCCGAGGCTTCGTGGCGGTCCATCCCGTAGTAGCCGCCGTGGTAAAGCAAGGTTTCGTAGACCGTCAGGAACTTGTCCAGGTTCGGTTCCTGTTCGGCGATCCCGATCATGCGCCGGGCCCGCATGCTGCGGCCGGACTCCCCGAATACGGAGATCTCGCCCGCATTCACCCGGATGAGGTTGCAGATCGCGCCGATCAAAGTGGTCTTGCCGGCCCCGTTCGGGCCGAGCAGCCCGAAGAAGCTGCCGGCCGGAACCTCGAGGTCGCAGGAGTCGAGCGCGAGGGTGCCGTCGCCATACCGCTTGGTCAGGCCGTTCACCGCGAGGGCGGGTGAGGATCGCGACTCTCCTGAGCGGTTCGTTGTCGGGACGGCTTGCATGCGTCACCATGAAAGCATGAGTGCGCTCAGCGGGATCATCGTCGCCGACTTCAGCCGGGTTCTCGCCGGGCCACTCGCCTCGATGACGCTCGGCGACCTCGGAGCCAACGTGATCAAGGTGGAACCGCCCGGCGGGGACGAGACCCGTTCGTGGCAGCCTCCGACCGATCCCGAGGGTCGGTCCACGTACTACCTGACCGTCAACCGCAACAAGCGGTCCGTCCGGCTCGACCTGAAGGACGAGGACGATCTCGCCCTCGCACGGGAGCTCGCCGCCCGGGCCGACGTCCTGGTCGAGAACTTCCGCCCCGGGACGATGGCTAAGTTCGGGCTCGACTGGGAGAGCGTCCACCGGCTCCACCCGACCCTGGTCTACTGCTCGATCACCGGCTTCGGGGATAAGGAAGGCGCGGAGATGCCGGGCTACGACCCTCTCGTCCAAGCCCTCAGCGGATTGATGTCGGTGACCGGACCGACGGACGGGGAGCCCAGCAAGGTCGGCGTGGCGCTCATCGACGTGATCGCCGGGCTCAACGCGACGGTCGGAATACTCGCCGCTCTCAAGGACCGGGACCGGACCGGCGTCGGCCAAAGGGTCGAGGTGGATCTGCTCACGACCGCTTTGGCGGCGCTGGCGAACCAGTCGTCGAGCTTCCTGAACACGGGCGAGTCGCCCGGCCGCCTCGGCAACGTGCATCCCAGCATCGAGCCGTTCTCGACATACCGCACCGCCGACATCCCCCTGATGATCTGCGCCGGCAACGACCGTCAGTTTCAGGCCCTGGCGGTGGCGATCGGAGCGCCGGAACTGAACGGGGACAACCGTTTCGACACCAACGCCCTCCGGGTCAAGAATCGCGAGTTGCTGCGGGCCGAGCTGGAGAGCCGGCTGGAGCTCGACTCGGCCTCGTACTGGGCGGACACCCTGAATGCGGCCGGCGTCCCTTCCGGGCCGGTGAACGACATCGGAGCCGGCTTCGGGCTGGCGGAGTCGCTCGGCCTCGATCCGGTCGACGAGTTCGAGGGTATCCGCACCGCCCGTTCGCCGCTGCGGCTGTCGGAGACACCGCCCGAGACCCGGCTGTCGCCACCCGCCGCTGACGAGCAGGGCGATGCGATCCGCGAATGGCTCAGCACCCCGTACAACCACCCCTGAGCGCTTCCGGGCCAATCGAGCCCGGACTTTTGTGTCATATAGACCCAAAAGTCCGGGTTCGATCTCCGCGGAGCCTGCGTCTGGGCTCATTCGCTGCCACACTGAACGCGTGGATTTGAAGCAACTCGAAACGACGATGGCCGAACTCGGCCAGCCTTCCTACCGGGCCGGCCAGGTCTGGGAGTGGCTGGCACGCGGCGCGGGCTCCTTCGACGAGATGACCAACCTGCCGGCCGGGCTGCGCTCCGAGCTGGCCGAGAAGCTGCCGATCTCGACCCTGGCCGTGGACGCCTCGGCGAAGTCGGTCGACGGCACCGAGAAGGCCCTCTTCCTCACGGCGGACAGCCGTCCGGTCGAGGCGGTGCTGATGCGCTACCGCGACGGCCGCCGCTCGCTCTGCCTCTCCAGCCAGTCGGGCTGCCCGCTCACCTGCACCTTCTGCGCCACCGGAGCGATGAAGTTCGGCCGCAACCTGACCGAGTCCGAGATCCTCGACCAAGCGCTGCACTTCCGCCGGATCGAACCGGTCAACCACACCGTCTTCATGGGCATGGGCGAACCGATGATGAACCTGGACAACGTTCTCGCCGTCTGCGAACGGCTGCCGGAGATCGGGATCGCCAACTCGCACACCACGATCTCCACCGTCGGCTGGTTGCCGGGCATCCAGCGGATCACCCACGAAGGGCCGGCCGTGCGGCTGGCGCTCTCGCTTCACGCCCCGAACGAGGAGCTCCGCTCGCAGATCATGCCGGTCAACGACCGCTACTCGATGCGGGAAGTCGTCGATGCGGCCCGCGAGTGGCGCCACGTCCGCAAGCGCAAGGTCTTCATCGAGTACCTGATGCTGGACGAGGTGAACGACACCCCGGAGCTGGCCCACGAGCTCGCGGACCTGCTGCTGCCGGAGAACGACTTCAAGGTCAACCTGATCCCATACAACCCGACCGGGACCGTGTACCAGGGATCACCGCGCGGATCGATCGAACGGTTCCGCAGCATCCTGATGAGCCGCGGCATCCACGCGACCGTGAGGCTCACCCGCGGCCGCGACATCGACGCCGCCTGCGGTCAGCTGGCCGCCAAAGCCGCCGCGGCCTGAACTAGATCGCCGGACGGTCGACCCCGGCCGAACTCAATCGCTGGGGCGATTGACCGTGCACATCAAGACGAATCGCCCCAGCGAATGCTGAGGCGATACCCGGGCCTGGATCAGGCCGGGGTGGACTGCTTCTCTTCGTGGCGCTTGTAGGAGACCTCGAGGACCTCCATCGCGGCGTCCAGCGGGTACCAGCCGTCGACGTCGACGATCTTGCCTTCCGGCTGCTTGTACACCGAGAAGAAATGCGCGATCTCTTCCTGCAGCTGGGTCGCGAGGGCGTCCATCGAACGGATGTAGTTCCAGTTCGGGTCCTGGGAAGGAACGCAGAGGATCTTGTCGTCGAGCTC
>JBEBXB010000094.1:0-8089 GCA_040391885.1 Conexibacter woesei
CCGTAGAGCTGGAGTGGCTCCTCACGGTCGTTGAGGGAGTAGGTCTTCAATATGCCGGGCAGCCCCAGGCAGTGATCGAGGTGAAAGTGGGTGAGGAAGATCTCGTCGACCTGGACCAGCCCGAGCGAACGCCGGAGCTGTCGCTGGGTCCCTTCGCCACAGTCGAACATGAGGCGCTCTCCCCCGCGGGTGACCAGCACGGACGCCGTGCCACGGAGCGCGGTCGGGACCGGGCCACCGGTGCCGAGGAATGCGACGGATAGATCCATTGTCAGGAGGGTATTCGGGGATTCCGATGTGAGCTATGCGCCCGGCAGGATTCGAACCTGCGACCTCATGCTCCGGAGGCATGCGCTCTATCCAGCTGAGCTACGGGCGCCGACGTCGGCAGTCTAATGATCCTGAGGTGGGTCGGTCACCCGCCCGGCGCGGTCGCTCACGGGCACCCCGGAGGCGGGATCGGAACCTCCTCCACGTACCTCTGGCCGGGCAGCCGGTAGGCTGCTGTCCGGCGTCGGCACCCCTCAAGGGGTCGTCCGACCCACGACCCGGAACCCGAGCAAGCGAGCCAGATTGAGCCAGGAACCAGCCGAATCCACCTCCCGCAGCGACGGCCGGATACCGCGCGGCGCGATCGCCGTGGTGATCGTCGGACTCGTTGCGTCCCTCGGTATCTTCGGACTGTCGAAGAAGTCCGGTGGCAGCTCGGCCGAGCTCGACTGGGACGTCAAGGAACCGATCAAGACACCGGTCGAGAAGCAGCTCGGCAAGCGCGGGTCGCTCCGGTTGGCACGCACTTCTATCTCGGCCATCGCCCCGAATGCGAACGGTGAGCTGATCTACCGCGTGTCCGGCGTGGTCACAGTCGATTCCGGCGGACGCATCCCGACCATGGTCCGTTGCGACATCACGACCACCAACGGCGGCGAATCGATGATCGCCCGCACCCCGAACCTTCGCGCCGCCTGGCCGCGTCCCAGCGACAATCTTCAGAAGCAGGAAGTCCCCGAGACCGCGGTGGTCAAGTTCCATGCCGTCGGAGCCGCCGTGCTCGGCCTGCCGATCCGGGACGTCTTCCGCCGGTACACCGACTCTGGCGCGCCGACCCAGGCCGCCTGGGACGGATTCCACGAGAAGGTGCAGAACTGGGTCTGGACCATGGAAGAGGGCACCGCCCCCGGTGCGGCGACCCTCGGCTACGCGGTCGTCTTCAAGACGGCCGAGCAGCCCACCGGACTGATCGAATGCAAGGCCGACGTGGTGCCGAGGTCGGGTAGCCCGTCGAGCGCCTCTATCCGTGTCCCGGTGAAGCTGAACGAGTGGCCGGTCCCGGACCAGGACGACGCGATCGACGCCGAGACCGGCGCCGACGCTCCCGACGTCGAGTAGCCGAACCGGGCGCCGCAGCCCTGGCGCCCATGTTCAGCCGGCAGGCGCTTCGAGCATGTCGGGACCTTCCTTGGTCCCGCCGACTTTGTTGATCGCCGGGTTGGCCGGCTTCGCCTCCATGCGGTCGGCATCCAGCGGGCGGCAGAGCGAGACCGCCTCCTCCGGGGAGAGCTCACCGGCCAGCCAGGCTTCCTCGGTGGAAGCGTCCGGCAGGATTACCGGCATCCGGTCGTGCACCCGGCCGACCACGTCGTTTGCCGAGGTCGTGACGATCGTGCAGGAGGTGAGGTCCTCTCCCTCCCATTCGCGGCTCGTCGCCAGCCCGGCGAAGGCGAACGGCTCGCCGCCGTCGACGGTGAACCGGACCGGTTGGCGCGGCTCCTTTGGGTTCTCCGCCTTCATCCACTCGTAGAAGCCGTCGGCGAGGATCAGGCACCGGTTCTGCTTCTTCTTCAGGAGGGGAGCGTATGCCCGACTCTTGAGCAGGCCCTCGGAGCGGGCGTTGATCATCTTGTACCCGGCCTTCAGGTCCTTCGCCCAGAACGGCACCAGACCCCAACGCGCGACGACGGCTTGCCGTTCACCGCTCTCGGCCTCGTTGTTGACGGTGAGCACCTCCTGGGTCGGCGCGACGTTATAGCGCCCCAGGCCGTTTCCCTCCAGGTCGTCGAGCGAGATCTGAAAGCGCGAACCGAGCCGCCGCTCGTCCGACGAAGTCATCGTGTATCGACCGCACATGATTCCGACCCTACCCGGTGACCAGCCCCGGATGGGTGCGGTACCAGGCGACTGCTTCGGCGATGCCGTCCTCGATCGAGGTTGCCGGGGTCCAGCCCGTCAACCGGTGGAGCCTCGATGCGTCCACGTACTGGCGGTCGATCTCTCCGGCGGGCACTCCGTCGCCCGCGTAGATCGGCTCGATCGCCTTCGCCTCGCCGCCCGCGACCGCGGAGGCGATCAGGTCGAGCACTTCCCGAACCGAATGCGGGTTCCCGGTCCCGGCGTTTAGGGCCTCGCCCCGCCCAGGGCCGCTGCGGACAGCGGACTCGATCGCCAGATACGCCTTGGTCGCGTCGGATACGTGGAGATAGTCCCGTTGGGGAGAGCCGTCGGAACGGATCACCGGGGCCCGGCCGTCGATAAGCGCGGTCACGGCCTCCGGGACGAGGCGGGAGCCGTTGAGGTCCCCGCCGCCATACACGTTGGCCAGCCGGGTCACGCCGACGGGCAGGGCGAAGGCCTTCCAGTAGCTCCGGCTGATCACGTCGGCGGCCGCCTTCGACCCCTCGTATGGCGCCGCCGGGGTCAGCTCCTGGCCTTCGCGGTAGGGCAGGTCCCCGCTGGGACCGTAGGCCTTGTCCGAAGAGGCGACGACGACCGCACCTACCCCCTCCGCCCGGGCGGCTTCCAGTACGACCCACGTGCCTTCGACGTTGGCCCGGAAGGTCGCGACCGGATCGGCCGCGGCGGGACCGACGAGGGTCTGGGCGGCGAGGTGAAAGACGGAATCGGCGCCGGTCACGGCGCGGCGGGAGGCAGCGGGGTCGGCGATGTCCCCTTCCACCGACTCGACCTGATCGGCGATCCCGTGGAGCTCGAGAGCCCGCCCGGGTGCTCCCGGCAGGTCCAGCACGACCACGTCGTCACCCCGCTCGAGCAGGGCTTTCGCCAGATGGCCGCCGATGAAGCCCTGGCCGCCGGTCACCACGGAGCGGCTCAACGGTTGTCCTCGAAGATGACGGAGGAAAGATCCGGTTCGACTCCGTCCAGGCGTCGCCGCGGGCGATCCTGCCGGTCGTGCTCGACCCGGCCGGACGGCAGCGGCCTGAGCCAGGGGGCGTCGCCCCGCTCCCAGAGGTCGTTCAGCGTGACCAGATCCTTGTAGGTGTCCATGCAATCCCAGAACCCGCCGTGTCGGAAGGCCCGGAGCTGATCGTCGACCGCCAGCCCCTCCAGCGGGGATCGCTCCAGCACCGAATCCGTCCCGAGACGCTCGAAGACCTCGGGCTCGAAGCAGAAGAAGCCACCGTTGATCCAGCTTTCGGACCGGGGCTTCTCCCGAAAGCCGGTCACCGCTTCGCCGTCGCCGATCTCGACCACGCCCCACTGCAGATTCGGGCGGACGGTGGTCATGGTTGCGGTCTTTCCGTGACCGGCATGGAAGCCGAGCAGCGCCGACAGGTTGATGTCGGCGACCCCGTCGGCATAGGTGACGCAGAAAGTGTCGTCGCCCGCAACCTCACGGCCGGCCAGGACCCGGGCGCCGGTCGGGGTGTCGAGGCCGGTGTCCACGCACTCGACCTCGACCCCTTCGGGCCATTCCGTCCCGGCCACGAACCCGGAGACCATCTCCCCGAGATAGCCGGTGAGAGGGTGAAACCGGGTGAATCCCTGGGCCGCGTAGATCGAGATCACGTGCCAAAGCAGCGGCCGGCCGCCGACCTCGACCAGTGGCTTGGGCAACGTCTCCGTCTTCTCGCGCAGGCGGGTGCCGCGGCCCCCGCTGAGGATCAGGACCGGGGGTTTCAGCCGCCCGCCACCGCAGGCAGAATGGTGATCTCGGCCCCGGGGTCCACCCCGGTCTGGAGACCGTCCCCGAAGCGGATGTCCTCGCCGCCGACGTAGACGTTGACGAACCGGCGGAGCTCGCCCTCCTGGGTGATCCGGTCGCGCAGGTCTCCGTGCTCTGCGAACACGGCTTCGAGCACCTCGCCGACGGTCGAACCCTCCACCGCCAGGTCGGCCTGACCGCCCGTCGCAGCCCGGAGCTGACTCGGAATCTTCACTGTGACTGCCATCAGACGTGTACCTCCTGGCCGAAGCTGGACTCGAAGCTGACCGGATCGGGGTCGATCTCGGTGAGCGCAAAGCTATCGCGATTGGCGTCGAGGGTCTTGAGCCCCTCGCCGGTGATGTAGACGACCACCTTCTCGCCGTCCTTCAGCTCGCCCCGTTCGGCCAGCTTCTTCAGCACGCCGACGGTGACGCCGCCGGCGGTCTCGGTGAAGATCCCGGTGGTCTCGGCCAGCAGCCGGATCCCTTCGCGGATCTCGTCGTCGGACACGGCGTCGATGCCACCGCCGGTCCGGACGGCCTGGGCGACCGCATACGGGCCGTCGGCGGGATCGCCGATCGCCAGGCTCTTGGCGATGGTGTCGGGCTTCTGGGGACGGCATACCTTGCTGCCCTCGGCGAAGGCCGTCGCGACGGGCGAGCAGCCCTCGGCCTGGGCTCCGTTGAAGATCGGCAGTTCGCCTTCGACCAGGCCGATCTCGATCCATTCCTCGAAGCCACGGGCGATCTTGGTGAACAGCGATCCCGACGCGATCGGGGAGACGACCCGGTCCGGCAGTGCCCAGCCGAGCTGCTCGACCGTTTCGTAGGCGAGCGTCTTCGAGCCTTCCGCGTAATAGGGACGCAGGTTCACGTTGACGAAAGCCCACGGCTTCTCGTCGGCCAGTTGGGTGCAGAGCCGGTTGACGTCGTCGTAGTTGCCCTTCACGCCGACCAGATGGGTGCCGTAGATGTCGGTGGCGAGCAGCTTCTGCTCCTCGAGGTTGGCCGGCACGAAGACGTACGAGTCGAGCCCGGCGGCGGCGGCGTTGGCGGCGACCGAGTTCGCGAGGTTGCCGGTCGAGGCGCAGGCGATGGTCTCGAAGCCGAGCTCGAGCGCCTTGGCGATGGCGACGGCGACCACCCGGTCCTTGAAGGAGTGGGTCGGGTTCGCCGCGTCATTCTTGACGTAGATCTCGGCGCCGGTGCCGAGCCGTTCGGAGAGCCGGTCGGCCTTGACCAGCGGGGTCAAGCCCGGCTCCAGCGGATTCGAAGGCTTCCCTTCGAAGGGCAGGAAGTCCGAGTACCGCCAGATACCGCTGGATCCGGCCTGGATCCGCCGGCGGGCCTCCTCGGCGTTCAACTCCGAGTAGTCGTAGAGCACTTCGAGTGGTCCGAAGCACTGGTCGCAGAAGTAGTTCGCTCCGAGTTCAAACTCGGTCGAACACTCCTTGCATTTGAGGTTCTTGACAGTCATCCGATCAACCCTTTCTTCACGCTTATGGTGAAAATGAAAAAACCTTCGCCTGTGGGGCGAAGGTCCGATCGGATGCTTCTCCCCACATCTCCCGGCTCGAAAGCCGCTGGATTTGGCACCTCGCTCGAACTTTCGTTCAAGTGGTTGCCGGGGTTTCATTGGGCCAAGTCCCTCCACCCCTCTAGATGTGGCGCTTATGTCTGGTTCGCACGTTAGCAGCCACGGCGGGCGGCCGCAGGCATCACCCCGCCGAGCGGCCTCATTTCTCCATTCCGTGACGGAAGAACGGTTCCGTTTGCGCGGATGTCTATGTTCAGTAACTCGCCGTTCATGCCTTTGCCAACGGCTTGGCATAACCTTGTGCCATGCCTGCGAAACGCGCTGACATGACGGGAGGCGGCGATGCCGAACCTCCCTCGCATCCGTCGTCACCGTGAACCACAGGTAGCCATGCCGGTTCCGGTCGAGTCCGAACCGGCAGCCCCCCGGGTCGAGGATCTCACCGCAGGCTCGCTCCGCTGGATCAACATCGAGAGTCCCGGCGTCGCCGAGCGTGTCTGGCTCGAGGAGCATTTCGACTTCCACGCCCTCGACCTCGAGGACGTCCTTTCGCGCAACCAGCGGCCGAAGATCGACGAGTACCCCGAGTATCTCTTCCTGGTACTCCACATACCGGTCTTCGACCGCAAGATCGGCCGGCTGGTCGCCGGTGAGGTCGACATCTTCGTCGGCCCCGACTTCGTGATCACGCTGCCGAATCAGCCGTTGCCGCCCATCGAGTACCTGTTCGAACGGTGCCGCGCCGACGACACCCTCCGCGAAAAGCTCTTCGCCCGCGGTTCCGGATACCTCATGTACCGGCTCGTGGACGACTCCTTCGACTACTGCTTCCCGATGCTGCGAAAGATCGGCAACAAGCTCGACGCCCTCGAGGACGAGATATTCGAGAGCCCGTCCGAGGACCTGGTCCGGGACATATCCAACGCGAAGCAGGAGATCATCAACTTTCGTAAGGTGATCCGCCCGCAGCGCCCCGTCCTCCAGGACCTCGAGAAGGTCAAGACCCGTTACCTCGCCACCGACCTCGACCTCGAGATCTACTTCGACGACATCGTCGACGCCCACGAACGGATCTGGGATCTACTGGAGAACTACAAGGAGGTGATCGTCGCGCTCGAGGAGACCAACGAGTCGATCATCAGCCATCGTGTGAACGACATCCTGCGGGTGCTCACCGGGATCAGCGTGATCGTCCTTCCCCTCACCCTGATCGCCTCGATCTTCGGCATGAACGTCGGTCTCCCGGGCGGAGAGGACCCGGAGTCCGGCGACCTCATCAGCTTCGTCGTGATCGTCGGAATCATGCTTGGGGTGCTGATCGGCATGGTCGCCTTCTTCCGCAAGCGCCGGTGGCTATAGCCTGCACCCGGCATGAGTGAGAACCGCATCTGGGCCCCCTGGCGCCTCAAGTACGTGAAGGACGCCGACAAGGACAACGAGGACCACTGCGTCTTCTGCGCCAAGCCGGCCCTCGGCGACGACGAGACGGCTCTGATCGTCCACCGGGCCGAGCACTCCTTCGTCATCCTCAACCTGTACCCGTACACCAACGGGCACCTGATGGTCGCGCCTTACGAGCACGTCGGCCGAATCCAGGACATCCCCGCGGAGACCACCACCGAGATGCTCGCTCTCGCCAAGCTCGCGATGAACCGGCTGGAGGACGTCTACAGCCCCCAGGGCTTCAACGTCGGCTTCAACCAAGGCCGGGCCGCCGGTGCCGGCGTCGAGCATCACATCCACATGCATGTCGTCCCGCGCTGGGGCGGCGACACGAACTTCATGCCCGTGATCGCCGATCACCGGGTCATGCCCCAGTCGCTGGAAGACAGCTACCGCGTCCTGCGGGGGGCCTTCGGACACGATCCGGACCAGTAGAACCAGTCGATCAGCACTACAGGAGAGCAGACCCATTTCGATCTTCAAGGCATACGACGTCCGCGGTCTCCACGGAGACGAGATGGACGAGACCACCGCGGAACTGATCGGCCGGGCCTTCGTCCGCGTCCTGGCGGCTCTCCGTGACAAGCCGGCGGCCGGGCTCCGGGTCGGCCTGGGCCGGGACATGCGCCTCACCGCCCCGGCGATGGCGGCCGCCTACAAGGCCGGGATGATCGCCGAGGGCGCCCATGTCATCGATGCCGGGCAGGTCTCCACCGAGATGCTCTACTTCCTGGTCGGCAGCCGCGAGCTGGACGGCGGCGCGATGTGCACCGCATCACACAACCCCAAGGCCTATACCGGGGTCAAGCTGGTCCGCGAGGGGGCGCTGGCTCTTTCCGGGGATGCCGGGATCGGCGACATCGAACGGCTGATCGAAGACGGGCTCGGCGAGGCCCCGGGCGGCGGCTCGACCGAGGACATCGACCTCTGGGACGAGTACCGCGCGGCCGCCCTGAAGTCGATCGACCCGGGCAAGGTGAAGCCGCTCAAGGTCGTAGTCGACGGGGGCAACGGCATGGCGGGCCCGATGGTCGGCCCGATCCTGCGCGATCTGGGCCTCGACCTGATCGAGCTCTACTTCGAGCCCGACGGCAACTTCCCGGATCACGAGCCGAATCCGCTGCTCGAAGAGAACCGACGCCTGATCATCGACACGGTCAGGTCCGA
>JBEBXB010000095.1:0-8088 GCA_040391885.1 Conexibacter woesei
TCGACTCCGTGCCCGATTATCCGGCAGCCGCAGTGTGCGCATTGGGGAGCCAGGGCATGGATCGCGCATTCGAAGCTGTCGAACCGATGCGACCGTCCGCCCACCTCGATCTTCATGGTCTTGTCGTATTCGTTGCCGCAGACCTCGCAGGTCTCCATAGGTGCCTTTCCGGCCAGGTCGACGCCTGGCATATCCGCTCAAGTTGACATTCGTCCGGTACCCGTCGACGGCCGGATCAATCTTTGGCGATGGGTCGAGGTCACTCGTCCCAGGCGTTCTCCAGCGCCCGGGCGGCCACGACCAGGTTCTTGGCCGCTGCCCGGCCGGTCTCGTGCGACCAGTCGCGGCCCTCGCCGGAATCCAGGTAGTCATCTCCTGGTCCCGGACCGCGGTTCCAGTACGTCCAGGCCTGGCCCGGGATCGTGTAGCCGATGTCGATCAACGCCCCGGTGATCTCCGAGATCACGTGGTGAGCGCCATCTTCGTTGCCGGTGACGACCACCCCGGCCACTCGTCCGTAGGCGACCGGATTGCCGTTCTCGTCGGTCTCGCTGATCAAGGCGTCCATTCGCTCGAGCACCCCTTTCGCGACGCTCGAAGGCTGGCCTATCCAGGTCGGCGTCGCGATTACGAGGATCTCCGCGGCCATCACCCGCTCGAGCACAGCCGGCCATCCGTCGCCTTCGCCTTCGTCGGACGTGACCCCCGGGAGGATCGAGTGATCAACCGCGCGGACTTGGTCAGTCTCGACTCCGAGCGCTTCGAGCTCTTCGAGGACGACTCCGGCCAGCGCTTCCGTGTTCGACTCGGCCGGGCTCGCCTTGAGCGTGCAATTGATGGTTAGCGCTTTCATGACCAGCAAGTACCCGCTGATTGCATCCGAAACCGCATGGTTCCCGCGAGCGCGAGCGGGTAATCCCACCGTGATGAAGCGAAAGAGCATCCTGCTGATCGTCGACATGATCACGCCCTGGGAATTCGAGGGGGCCGAACGAATCGCCGACGGGGCGGAGGAGGGAGTGAGGGCGATAGTACGGGTCCGGTCCGCGGCCCAGGGCCACGTTCACGTGGCGTACGCGAACGATCTCGACGGCGGCTTCCACGGTTCGCGGGAGCGGGCGTTCGCCCGGGCGATGGCCGGCCGGAGACCGGACCTGGTCGAGTCGCTGGAACCCGCCCCGACGGACGACTTCATCCACAAGGGGCAGCATTCGGCGTTCTACGGGACGCCGTTGGCCCACCTGCTGGCGATCTCCGGGACGGAGAGCGTGATCCTGACCGGGCAGCTGACCGAGCAGTGCATCCTTTACACGGCACTCGACGCTCATGTGAGGGGCTACGAGATCGTCGTGCCGGTCGACGCGGTGATTCCGGGGGACCCCCATCTGGGGAAGGCGGCGATCGAGATGATCCAGTCGAACATGAACGCCGAGCTGACCACCAGCGAAGAGCTGATCCGCGAGCTCACGGCTCCAGGACGACCTTGATCGCCCCGTCGCGCTTCTCCTGGAACATCGAGTAAGCCTCCGGCGCGCGATCGAGCGGCCAACGATGGGTGGTCAGGTCCCCGACCCCCAGCGGGTCGCCGGCCCCCGGATCGAGCAGCGGCAGGATCTCGTCGGTCCAGCGCTTCACGTGGGCTTGGCCCATACGGACCTGAAGGCCCTTGTCGAACATCTGCATCATGGGCAGCGGGTCCAGCTGGCCTCCGTACACGCCGGAGATCGAGACGGTGCCGCCGCGCCGCACGCTGTCTATGCACGCGAGCAAAGCCGAAAGCCGATCCACCGCGGCCTTCTCGGTGAGCGAAGCGGCGACGCCGTCCGGCAGGGCACCGGTGACCTTCTGCATCAACTCGGCGCCCGATGCCCCGTGGGCCTCCATCCCGACCGCATCGATCACGCTGTCGGGGCCGCGGCCGTCGGTCAGTTCACGGAGCGCCTCGGATACGTCGTCGTGCTCGTCGTGGTTGAGCGGCTCGATCCCGTGGCGACCGGCCATCCGAAGGCGTTCCGGGACGTTGTCGACCCCGAAGACGCGATCGGCCCCACGGTGATTCGCGATCCGGGCGCACATCTGGCCGATCGGGCCGAGCCCGAAAACCGCTACCGAGCCACCGTCGGGGATGGCCGCGTACTCGACTGCCTGCCAGGCCGTCGGCAGCACGTCGGAAAGGAACAGGTACCGCTCGTCGGGCCCTTCCTCCGGGACCTTGATCGGTCCGAACTGCGCCTGGGGGACGCGGAGGTACTCGGCTTGGCCGCCGGGCACCTGGCCGTAGAGCTTGGTGTAGCCGAACAGGGAGGCGCCCTTTTCCTGGTCGCGGTTCTGGGTCGTCTCGCACTGGGCGAACAGCTGACGCTCGCACATCCAACAGTGGCCGCAGGAGATGTTGAAGGGCACGACCACCCGGTCACCGGGGGCTATCGCGGTCACGTCGGCCCCGACTTCCTCGACGACGCCCATCGGCTCGTGGCCGAGGATGTCGCCCTCGTCGATGAACATCCCGAGCACGCTGTAGAGGTGGAGGTCGGAACCGCATATCGCGGTCGACGTCACCCGGATCACCGCGTCGGTCGGCTCTTCGATCCGCGGATCGTCGACCTCGTCGACCCTTACGTCTTCGTTGCCATGGAAGGTGAGCGCTTTCATGACGGGTCGGTACCCGTCCGGGGCGATCCGAACCCGTTGCCCGGCTCACTCGACATGGCCGCCGCGGTCCCCGTTCGCCCACAGCAGCTTCGATATCCGCTCCGCGTCCTCGTCGTGGATTCGTTGCAGGTTGCGCCCGCCCCGGGCGAAGACCTCGATGACCCCTTCAGGGGTCGACGAGGGGTCGAATGCCTCGACGAGCCATCGAGCCGGCCGGACGTGATGGATCCCGGTGCGACGGGCTTCGGGCGAGACGTCATAACGCCAAGGGCCCTGGAGCTTCCCGAGCCTGAACTCGTGCTCACCGGTCTGGGTCCAGAGGAGAGAGGATCCGGGGAGATCCGCGAAGCGGGCGATCATCCGACCGGGCTTCTCGCCGAACTCGGCTGTGGCGGCGAGAATCGCCTCGGGGAGGTCCGAGGGCGCGTTCTCCAACGGTTCCCCGATTCCCGCGAGCGAACGCCTGACCGCGTCGATCGCTCCGTCGAACCGGCCGGCATCGAGCGATCGGGCACGCATCGGTGCGCGAAAGACGTGCTGAGGGCCTTCGCCTTGCCTGTCTCGATCAGTTCGAGCCGACACCGGAGCCTCCGGTCTTTCGGGTAGTTATCCGGCTCATCCCGTAGAGCAGACAGCCGATCGCGATCAAGATCGACCCCCGCAGCCAGACCCCGCCGCTCTGCTGCGAGAACAGCAGCAGGCAGGACAGCACGCCCAGGACGGGGATCGGGGCCCAGACGCGAAAGTGGTCATGCTCGACCGGGTCCCGCCGGAGAACGAGGACGGCGATATTGGTGCTGAGGAAGACCACGAGCAGCAGCAACACGACGGTCTCCGCCAAGGTGGCGAGATCACCCGTGAACGTGAGGGTGATGGCGACGCAGGTCGTCGCGAGAATGGCGACCCAGGGGGTGCGTCTCCGGGAGAGCACCTTGGTGAGGACGGACGGCAGAAGGCCTTGGTCGGCCATTCCGTAGGTGAGCCGGCTGGCCATGATCATGGTCAGCAGCGCGCCGTTGGCCACCGCGATCAAGGCGATCAAGCTGAAGATCCAGTCCGGCATCGAGGTACCGGTGGCCTCGATCACGGTCAGGAACGGCCCGGTGGACTCCGCCAGCTGATCCACCGGCGCGGCGATCGTTGCCGCCGTCCCCACGAGGACGTACATGAGCCCGGCCACGATCAGGGCCGAGAACAGGGCGAGCGGGTAGATCCGCGACGGGTTCTCCATCTCCTCGGCGACGTTGGCGCTGGTCTCGAAGCCGACGAACGAATAGAAGGCGAGCAGGGCACCGGCGAAGACCGCGCCGACAGGAGCCTTCCCCTGGGCGAACTCCAAGGCTCGGCCGGGCTCGCCTCCGCCGTCCCCGAGGAAGAGGGCGACGATGACGACGATCAGCAAGAGCCCGGAGAACTCGATGCACGTCATCAGGAGGTTGGCCCGCATCGACTCTTTGATCCCCCACGCATTCACCACGGCGACGAGGATCAGGAAGGCGACGGCCCCGAGTTGCGGCGAGACGTCGACGAAGGTGACCAGATACTCGCCGGCGAAGGCGTGAGCCAGCCCGGCGGCACTGACGACGCCGGCGCCCAGCATGCAGTAGCCGACCAAGAAGGACACGAAGGGAGAGCGGTAGGCGCGCTCGGCGAAGACCGCCGAACCCCCGGCACGTGGGTATTTCGTGACGAGCTCCGCGTATGAGCCCGCCGTGAGGAGCGCGAGGAAGAGAGCGACCAACAGCGGGACCCAGATCGCGCCACCTGTCTCTCCCGCGATCTGGCCGATCAGAGCGTAGATGCCGGCCCCCAGGACGTCTCCCAGGATGAAGAAGAAGAGGAGAGTCCCGGTGATCCCCCTCCTGAGCCGGGTGGCGTCCTCCGGCGGCTCGATCTGCGCGTCCGGAATCTCGGCAACCCCTTCAGCGACGGTCGACATGAACCGTTCCTACCCGCCAGTTCGAAACCTCACCCTTCGTGCCGCCTCTTCACCCCGCCTCAGGAGCGGTTCGATAACGGCTGGGGCAGCCGAACTGGCATGATTCGGCAGATGACCCGCGAAGCCGAGACCGGTCCCCGCCTGCATGACCTCGCGCGGCTCCGGAAGGTGCGCGACCGGATCGACCGGGAGTACGCCAAGCCGCTGGACGTCGAGGCGCTGGCACGCGACGCCCACATGTCCGCCGGGCACTTCAGCCGCCGGTTCCGACAGGCCTACGGGGAGTCGCCCTACAGCTACCTGATGACCCGGCGCATCGAACGGGCGATGGCCCTGCTCCGTGCGGGTGATCTCAACGTCACCGAGGTCTGCTTCGAGGTCGGTTGCTCATCGCTCGGGACCTTCAGCACGCGCTTCACGGAGCTGGTCGGAATGCCACCCAGTGACTACCGCCGCAAGGAAGCCGGAGCCACGGAGGGCTTGCCCGCATGCGTGGCGAAACAGGTGACGCGACCGATCAGGAATCGAGAAGCGACGACCTCGAACCGAGCCTAAGGTGAATCTCATGAACATCACGATCAACGCAAGCTTCCTTCCGCAGAACGAGCCCGAAGCATCACTCGCCTTCTATCGCGACAGCCTCGGCTTCGAGGTCCGCAACGATGTCGGCTACGACGGGATGCGCTGGATAACCGTGGGGCCGGCCGATCAGCCCGACACATCCATCGTTCTCTACCCGCCGGCCGCAACCCCCGGGGTCACCGACGAAGAGCGTGAGATGATCGCCGAGATGATGGCCAAGGGGACCTACGCCAGCGTCAACCTCGCCACCGCCGACGTCGACGCCACTTTCGCGCAGCTCGAGTCCGGCGGTGTCGATGTCGTCCAGGAACCGACCGACCAGCCGTACGGGATCCGCGACTGCGCCTTCCGCGACCCGGCCGGCAACCTGATCCGCCTGCAGGAAGTCAGTTGAAGGCTGACAGCCACGACTTGATCCGGGTCCAGGGCGCGCGGGTCAACAACCTCAAGGACGTCAGCGTCGAGCTCCCGAAGCGGCGGCTGACCGTCTTCACCGGCGTGTCCGGCTCGGGGAAGAGCTCGCTGGTGTTCGGCACGATCGCCGCGGAGTCGCAACGGCTCATCAACGAGACGTACAGCGCCTTCGTGCAGGGCTTCATGCCGACTTTGACCCGGCCCGACGTCGACGTGCTGGACGGGTTGACGACCGCGATCATCGTCGACCAGGAGCGGATGGGGGCCGATGCCCGTTCCACCGTCGGGACCGTCACCGACGCCAACGCGATGCTGCGCATCCTGTTCAGCCGTCTGGGCGAGCCGCATATCGGCTCGCCCCAGGCGTTCTCCTTCAACGTCGCCTCGGTCGAGGCCTCCGGGATGATGAAGAAGGGCGGCGAGAAGGCCGAGAGGGTGAACTTCTCCCGCACCGGCGGCATGTGCCCGAACTGCGAAGGTCGTGGCACGGTCAGCGACTTCGATCTGACCCAGCTCTACGACGAGGACAAGTCGCTGAACGAGGGCGCGCTGACCGTGCCCGGGTACAGCATGGACGGCTGGTACGGCCGGATCTTCAGGGGATGCGGCTACTTCGATCCCGACAAGCCGATCAAGAAGTTCAAGAAGCAGGAGCTGCACGACCTCCTCTACCGGGAACCGACCAAGATCAAGGTCGACGACATCAATCTCACCTACACGGGCCTGATCCCGCAGATCCAGAAGTCGATGCTCTCTAAGGATCGCGAAGCGATGCAGCCCCACATCCGCAGGTTCGTGGACCGGGTGGTGACCTTCACGACCTGCCCGGAATGCGACGGTACCCGGCTGAGCGAGGTGGCCCGCTCGTCGAAGATCGGCAAGATCAACATCGCCGATGCCTGTGCGATGCAGATCAGCGACCTGGCCGAGTGGGTCGCCGCGCTGGACGAGCCTTCCGTCGCGCCGCTGCTGACGACGCTGCGGCACAACCTCGACTCCTTCGTCGAGATCGGGCTCGGCTATCTGTCCCTGGACCGACCATCCGGGACGCTGTCGGGCGGCGAGGCGCAGCGCACCAAGATGATCCGGCACCTCGGCTCGTCGCTGACCGACATCACCTACGTCTTCGACGAGCCGACGATCGGACTGCACCCTCACGACATCCAGCGGATGAACGAGCTGCTGCTGCAGCTGCGCGACAAGGGCAACACCGTGCTGGTGGTGGAGCACAAGCCCGAAGCGATCGCGATCGCCGACCACGTCGTCGACCTCGGCCCGCGTGCCGGCGCCGACGGTGGCGAGGTCGTGTTCGAGGGAACGGTCGAGGGGTTGCGAGGCAGCGACACGCTGACCGGACGGCATTTCGACGACCGCGCGTCTTTGAAGCCGGAGGTGCGGAACTCGACGGAGGCGTTGGAGGTCCGCGGCGCCGACACCCACAACCTGCAGGGCGTCGACGTCGACATCCCGCTCGGGGTGCTGACCGTGATCACCGGGGTCGCGGGTTCCGGCAAGAGCTCGCTGATCGGCGGCTCGGTGTCCGGGAGGGAGGACGTGATCACGGTCGACCAGGCGGCGATCCGCGGTTCGAGGCGCAGCAACCCGGCCACCTACACGAAGCTTCTCGACCCGATCCGCAAGGCCTTCGCGAAGGCGAACGACGTGAAGCCGGGCCTGTTCAGCGCGAACTCCGACGGGGCGTGCCCGAACTGCAACGGTGCCGGGGTCATCTACACCGACCTGGCGATGATGGCCGGCGTCGCGACCACCTGCGAGGAATGCGACGGGAAGCGGTTCGACCAATCGGTGCTCGAGTACCACTTCGGCGGCCGCGACATCAGCGAGGTGCTCGCGATGTCGGTGGACGAGGCGGGGGAGTTCTTTGCCGACGGCGACGCCCGTCTGCCTGCGGCGCACAAGATCCTCGACCGGCTCGCGGACGTCGGGCTCGGTTACCTCACGATCGGCCAGCCGCTCACGACCCTGTCCGGTGGTGAGCGTCAGCGGCTCAAGCTGGCGACCCACATGGCCGGCAAGGGTGGCATCTACGTGCTCGACGAGCCGACCACCGGGCTCCACCTCGCCGATGTGGAGCAGCTGCTCGGGCTGCTCGACCGCTTGGTGGACTCCGGAAAGTCGGTCATCGTGATCGAGCATCACCAGGCGGTGATGGCCCATGCCGACTGGATCATCGACCTCGGTCCCGGGGCCGGCCACGACGGTGGCCGGATCGTCTTCGAGGGCAGCCCCGCTGACCTGATCGCCGCCCGCTCCACGCTCACCGGCGAGCACCTCGCGGCCTACGTGGACAGCCCCTGAGCATCGTGCCGCCACGTGCATTGAGCGAGGTGGTCGATCCCGGCTGGGCGGAGGCCCTCGAACCGGTGGGCGATCAGATCGCCGAGATCGGACGGTTCCTGCGTGAAGAGGCGGCAGCCGGCCGGGGATACCTGCCGAGCGGCGAGAACATCCTGCGCGCCTTCTCGTTGCCGCTGGAACGG
>JBEBXB010000096.1:0-8070 GCA_040391885.1 Conexibacter woesei
GTGCTCATCTGGCACGACTTCATGTTCGCCAACGCCGAGTACCCGAGCGAGTCACCGTCGCTCCAGGCCGAGGTCACGGCCGAAGCCGAGTACCAGGTGCGACGGCTCCGCAACCGGCCGAGCCTCGCGCTGTGGTGCGGCAACAACGAGATCCAGCTCTTCCACGGGATGGGCTACCACAGCCTCGAGCCCGGCAACTGGGGCTGGGACATCTTCCACCGGATCCTGCCCGAGATCGTCGCGCGCGAGGACGGTCTCACCTCGTACTGGCCGGGCAGCCCCTGGGGCGAAGCTCCCGAGGACGGATACATGGCCCCCGGAGGGGTTCTCGACGGCGACCGGCATGCCTGGGAGGTGTGGCACGGCCTCGACTTCGGTGCGGGCGGCGGCGACTACGCCTCGGTCGGGGAGGCCCGCCATTACCGGCGCTACGAACGCGACCACGGCAAGTTCATCAGCGAGTTCGGCATCCACGCCTCACCCGAGCTGGCCACCCTGCGACGCTGGATCGACGACGACAAGCTCGCCGTCCACAGCCCGACCTTCGACGCCCACAACAAGGACCATCCGAAGGACAAGGGCGACGCCATCCTGGAGATCATCACCGGCATCCCCCGGACCTTGGACGAATACGTCGACTTCACCATGGTCTCGCAGGCGGAGGGACTGAAGTTCGGCATCGAGCATTACCGGCGCCGGCAGCCACACAACAACGGGACCCTGGTCTGGCAGTTCAACGACGCCTGGCCTGGCTTCAGCTGGTCCATCGTCGACTACGACGGCGTCCCCAAGGCCGGCTACTACTTCGTCAAGCGATCCTTCCACCCCGTCATCGCCAGCTTCAAGCAGGACGGTCAAAGGCTCGAGCTGTGGCTGAGCAACAGCACCGCGACAGCGAAGACCCTCTCCGCGTACGTGTCGCTGCAAGGCTTCGACGGAAGCGCCCGGCTCGGCGAGTCGGTGTCTGCCGAGGTTCCGGCGGGCGAGTCGCTGTGCGCGTGGTCGACGGATTTCGAGCCGGAACCCGACGTGGTGGCGTGGGTGCGGAGTCCGCAGAACCAGTTCCCCGACAACCGACTCTACTTCGGCGAGATCCGGGAGCTGCCACTCGCTCCGGCCGAGCTGGATGTGGAGATCGAACCTGACGAAGAAGGAAGCGCCGTCGTCACCATCGGCACCTCCTCGCTGGCCTACCTGGTTCGAATCCTCACCCCGGCCCCCGGCGTGCGGTTCAGCGACAACTACGTGGACGTGGCCGCGGGCCGGCCGGTCCGTATCGAAGTGACCGGACTTCCCGCCGGCTTCGACCCGAAGGACCTCGAGGTGAAGTCCTACGCGGGCGTGTCGAGTCCGAAGGGTGCGCTTGCCGAATGACGGTGGCGCCGGCCCTTCCGGCCATCGTTGCCGCAGTGGACTGGGGCCCGGTCGCCGCCTGGGCCGGAGCCGCGGCCACCGTTCTGGTGGTGATCACCACCTCGCTGGTCGCCTTGGGATTCTTCGACCGGTTCGTCGCCCCGCGGCTCACCCTGACCTTCGATCGCAGGCAGCCATGGTGTCGCCACGGCAAGCTCCCAGACGGGTCCGGCGCGTTCTGGGTTCGACTCGGCGTGGAGAACTCGGGACGCGCACAGGCCGAAGGATGTGTCGGCCGGGTGATCTCCGCGGCCGTCGCCGGGAAGGTCCGCGACGACGTCGATCCGGTGCAGATGCGGTGGGCCGGGATACCCCACTCCCGGGCATTCGACCCGCTGGACATACGACCCGGCCAGCGCGAGTTCCTGGACGTCCTCTGCCTGGAAGATGGGGCTTCCTGGCGACTCGTCACGTTTGAAGCCCCGGATTTCGATGCCGGGTTCGTGACCGAGTTCAAGCCCGCTGACGGATGTGAGTTCCAGGTGTCCGTCTTCACGGCGAACGGTTCGACCGCAACGACGACGCTGGTCATCGACCCCCTCGAAGGGGACGGCGATCCGGTGTTGCGAACAGTGTCCAAGAGCCTGCCTTACCGGCAGGCGTGAATCAAGGAGCGAGAGATGTCTGACGCGATGGGAAGCATGGAGAAGAAGACGGCAGCCCCGGAGGAAATGTCTCCGGACGAGCGGGCGCACCTGATCGAAGAGCAGATGACCGACGACGAGAGGTTCTCGATGCTCGTCAGCCTGATGGGTCAGAACATGGTCGTCACCGAGCGGGACCCGCGAATTCCCGAGGGGACGCCGATGAGCGCGGGCTACGTCCCGGGCATACCCCGTTTGAACGTGCCGGCCCTGCTGATGAGCGACGCCAGCCTGGGAATCACGAATCCCGGCTACCGGGAGGGCGACACGGCTACCGCACTGCCGGCCGGCCTGGCTCTCGGCGCGAGCTTCAACCCGGAGCTGGCTCGCCAGTCAGGCGGCATGCTTGGCAAGGAAGCCCGCAGCCGCGGCTTCAACGTGCAGCTGGCGGGCGGTGCCAACCTGGCTCGTGACCCGCGCAACGGCCGCAACTTCGAGTACCTCTCGGAGGATCCGCTGCTGACCGCGACGCTCGCGGCCGAGTCGATCACCGGAATCCAAAACCAAGGCGTGATCTCGACCGCCAAGCACCTCTCGATCAACTGCAACGAGACGAACCGCCACTGGCTCGACGCGATCATCGACCACGGTGCCCATCGCGAGTCCGACCTGCTCGCGTTCGAGCTCATCGTCGAGCGCGCGCATCCGGGTGCCGTCATGTCCGGCTACAACAAGATCAACGGGCACTACGCGGGCCAGAACGACGTCACCCTCAACCAGGTCCTGAAGGGTGCCTGGGAGTTCAAGGGCTGGGTGCTATCCGACTGGGGAGCGACGCAGAGCTGGGAAAGCGCCCTGGCCGGCCTCGACCAGGAGTCGGGAATCCAGCTGGACGTAGCGACCTGGGGCTCCGAGGCTTTCACCCAGAATCTCCGGGATGCCTACGCCGCCGGCAAGCTGTCGAAGGAACGGCTCTCGGACATGGTTCGCCGAATCCTGCGGTCGATGTTCGCGATCGGCATCGACGCCTGGGGCCCGGCACCAGAGGTCGACATGGATGCGCACAACGAGATCTCCCTGGAGACCGCGCGCCAGGGCATCGTCCTTCTCAAGAACGAGGACGCCCTTCCACTGAGCGACGAGTCGACTCCCGGCATCGCCGTGATCGGCGGACACGCGCAGGTCGGGGTCGTGACCGGATGCGGCTCCAGCTTCGTGGATCCTCCCGGTGGATACGCGGAAAAGGTCGCCGTCGGCGGCCCCGGCGTGATGGGCGTCGGACGCAACCTCTACCTCTTCGGTGACTCGCCGCTCGACCGGTTGCGCGAGCACCTGCCCAAGGCGGAGATCGAGTTCGACCCGGGCATCTCCCCCGCCGAGTCGGCACTGATGGCGAAGCGCAGCGACATCGCGATCGTGTTCGCGTACAACCTCATGAGCGAGGGTTTCGACAGCGCTGACATCTCCCTGCCGTGGGGCCAGGACGCGGTCATCGACGCCGTCGCCTCCGCCAACCCGAACACCATCGTCGTCCTGGAAACAGGCAATCCCATCGCCATGCCCTGGCTCGACAAGGTCAAGGCGGTCGTCCAGGCCTGGTATCCGGGTCAGGCCGGCGGGAAGGCGATCGTCGAGGTGCTGACGGGCGCCGTGAATCCGTCCGGACACCTACCGATGACTTTCCCTGTAGGGCTCGAGCAGACCCCGCGGCCGGAGCTCGAGGGGATGGGCACCAAGTGGGGAACGCCGACGACCGTGGTCTACAACGAGGGTGCGGAGATCGGCTACCGCTGGTTCGCCAAGACGGGAGACACTCCGCTGTTCGCGTTCGGGCACGGCCTGAGCTACACCAGCTTCAGCTACGGGGACCTGACCGTCACCGGCGGTGAAACCGTCTCGGCCTCGTTCACGGTGACCAACACGGGAGACCGGACCGGCGCCGACGTGCCTCAGCTATACCTGACCCACATCGACGGTTCGGCTCACAAGCGCCTGCTCGGCTTCGAGCGCGTGGAGCTGCAGCCCGGCGAGTCGAAGCGGATCGAGCTCGTCGCCGACCCGCGTCTGCTCGCCCGCTACGACGAGTCAGCGAGCACCTGGTCCATCGACGGCGGCAGCTATCGGATCGCCCTGGCGCAGTCGGCCGAGATGGAAGAGGCGAGCACCGAGGTGGAACTGGAAGCGCGCCGGTTCGGTAGCTGACAGCCGGCCACTCTTTCCCAGGCGAAGTTGCCGGGGAACAGCGCCACCGGTTGTACGTGTGATCGCCGCTATCGGCACCGGGTTCCGGTGCCGGTAGCGGGTCCTTGACCTTTCTTTGTTTTCCCCTATGCCTGTGCGAGGCGATCGCTGACCGGCTGGGGTCGCTGAGGGCTAGATGTGCATGCGATAGCCGAAGAACTCGTGATCCTCGTTGTAGCCGCCCTGGCCTTCACCGAGATGTTCGAACGATTCGACGAACTCGATCGCGTTGATCCATTTGACCTGCTTGAAGCAGTGTCCAAACCCAGATCGCCCTGATCTTTGTCAGGAAGACCTCAGATGGCCCGACTCCAACCGGGATGTCGGTTCAGGACAACTTTGATACTCCCGGTTACCGCGAGTGGGACGCCGTCGAACTCAGGCTCATCCTTCACCGCTGCGGACTGTCACCAGAGGGTGATGGGGTCTGGGTTGATGAGGAATGGGAGATTGCAGTCGTCGTTACTCCCGTTGGGCTCTTCGCGGGCTGGGACAACAGCATCGCCCAACTACCGATGCCCTCGATCAGGCGGTTGGGAGATACGATTCATCTCCCCGTTGGATCGGAGTCCGATTTGGACGAAACCCTCGTCGTGTTGAGGAGGAAGCGCCTTGCCGCGCTGATCCAATGCAGACATTGCGGCGAGATGATTACTCCCGGCTGGATCTCGGACCGTTGCTGCATCGACTGTCTCAGCGACGTCCACGGCATCATTCCCTGACTCGGTCTGACCCGAGGCCCGGGTACAATCGCGTCTCGGGCTGTCAGCCTGGGAGTGTTCGGCCCGACTCCACCGATTAGGAACGAATTGGACTTCGATCCCAAGAGCGACTACGAGCTCAGTTCGCTGGACGACGATGAACTCATCGACTACATCAGCGCCGCCCGAGACACGGGACACCAGGGTCAGATGCGGACCGGCCTCGGCATCTTCGTGTTCCGACGGCACAGCCAGATCGTCAACCGAATTCGCCTCAAGGTCGATTCCGATGAGGACATCGAGGATCTGGCCATGAGAGTCATGGCCGATGTCTTGTCAGCGAAGTTCGATGGCCACCACGCCGGGGAGATGGTGAACCTGATCACCACCATCACCAAGCGCCGGATCGCCGACTTCCATGAGAGCCGAAGCAAGCGCCGGGAAGTGCCCCTCCCGACCGGAGGCGATGACGGCGATGGACCGGAAATTCGATCCGACGAGGACTTCACCGGCGAGATCGCCTTGACGGAGATCGTGACCGATGCGATAGACGCACTTTCTGAGTCGCACTCCATGGTGGTTCGACTATCCCTGACCGGTTTACCAGCGACGGCGGTAGCCGAGAAAGTCAACCGTGTCCTGCCCGAATCGCCCTCGATGACCGACGCCAACGTCCACCAGATCACCAAGCGCTTTCGCGATCGAATCTCAAGGGTTCTGGAGGAAAGCGAGAAGTGACCTCCGTGGAAGAAGTCTTTGCCGAGTACGTGTTCGCCGAGCGCGAAGGAAACGGCGACCCCCGACCGTTCCTCAACCGTGTTCAGGCATCCGAACGAGATCGCCTGGCCAGCCTGATCGACAGCTACCTATCCACCACTCCAGGCCGCGAGTGGGATCCGATCGCGTTCGCTGGATCTAAGGAAGAGCGCCTGATCGAGCCACTCAGTCGCGCTCTGAACGGGGTCTCGGGAACCTGGCCCGTGGTCCTCCCTTCTCTTCGCGAAAGAGCGAAGGTCAAGCGGTCCGAACTGGTCGATCGCCTCGCTCAGAGACTGGGAGTGCCCACGCAACGCGACGTCGTTGACGAGTACTACCACGGCATGGAGTACGGGACGGTCGAGTCCAGCGGAGTCAGCGACAAGGTCCTGGATGCTCTAGGTGAGATTCTCGGGGCGGGCCGAGACGCCCTTAGGCATTCCGGAAACCTAATGGGTGGCGGAGGTGCCGCCCGGGGTGACCTCGTTTTCGCGAGGGAGGCGCAGAACATAGAGGTTCCTCTTGAACTTGACGACCGCCACCAAGAGATGTCCGTGCGCGAATCCAAGAAGCCAGCCGAGGAATCCGCCGACTCAGAACTCGAAACCGTTGTGCGTCTATTTGCCGGCGGGAACTAGCCATCTGTCCGTCGAACCAAAAGGCTGACCCTGTCGACGTTGAAGCGATCGAAAGAAGGGTTGATTCGATCCTCACGTCGGTGCCCTCCTACGTCTGGGACGGCGAGACTCTGCCGGTTCCGGTCGAGGACATCGTTGACTCGGTTTACGGCCTGAGAGTTCGGCTGGTCGACGACCTGAGCACCGCGCCGGGAGCACCCGACACAGTCGGAACACTCTCGGGCCTGCTTCTCACCGGTCCTGGCGAGATCTGGGTGAACAAGGAAGAAGCCGGCCGTTGGCCGGGCCGACGGCGTTTCACCATCGGTCACGAACTCGGTCACTGGGAACTCCACCGAACTGACAAGCAATCGCTCTACTGCCGAACCGCATCGATCGAGGAGAACAACCAGCCCGCCGGCACCCCCCTCCCCGCCGTCCCGATCGCCGAAGAGGAGGCAAACTCATTCGCGGCAGCTCTTCTGATGCCAGCCGACTTCTTCACCGGCGAGTACGAACGCTTGAACGGTGACACAACGGCCCTCTGCGCCCGATTCAAGTGCTCAGCCAAAGCAGTCGGACACCGGATCAATGCATTGATCCCGGATCACTCTCGACCTGTTCGATGAGGAAGCCTGATCGATACATCGAGGAGTCGGCCGAAGAAGACCATTGCGTGACAGGTGGTTGTGATTCCCGTTCGCGAGCCGACGCAGAAGTCTCAGACGCTGAGAGCGAAGAGAACCTCGACTTCAGCTGCGGCGGCAAGCTGCCGCCAAATCACCCCGACGCCGACATCATCGACGACCTAGACCTCTAGCTCACAGCCCGACGGGCTGCGGCCTCTCGGCCTCCTCGGCAGCTCCGTCCTTCGATCAGTCGACAAATCGGTAGCGACTCAGGTTTCTGTCAGGAATAGGAAGCCTCACCCGACCCTGGTTACACAAGTCAAGTGGGCAGAAGGCCCAAAACAAGGAGGGTGTCTAGGGATGCGTGTCGCGACGATGGTTATCGCGCTGGTGCTGATGGTCGTAGTTTTCGTTCAGTCCTGCGCCGTAGCAGTGGGAGGATCGATCGGTGAAAACGAAGACATGTCCGGCGGCGGGGGCCTGGGAATCTTCCTGGCGATCTCGTGGATAGTCGGGGCCGGACTTGTTCTGGGTAAACCGAAGGCAGCCATTTGGGCTTTCGGCGTCGGTGCCGTTTGCGGCATCCTCGGCGCTACGGCAGGAGAATTCCCTGATCTCTGGATCTGGACCGCTGTTTCTCTGATTCTCGCCGTGATGAGTTGGCGAGGAATAAAGGAAAAGGAAGCCAAGCAGGCCGAAGAATCAGCGCGCTACCAGGCAGACATCGCCGCAGCCGCCGCGGAAATCTCGCGCCAGACCAGCGGCACCTCCAATGAGCCCGCGGAAGCTGCCCCCTACGAATAGCTGGCCGGGTACCGTTGCCCGACACATCCCCTGTTGCCGGACTCGACTCTTCGACTCTTCGGCATCTCAGTCACCGCTGGGGCGCTGACATATCGGGCTCGACGTTAGCTCCGGAACGGATCGAAAGCGAGCCGGAATCCAGCCCAATCGGGGGGTATGTGCGCCTATCCCGCCGTTTTCAGGCACGAGTGCCTGAAAAGTGAGGCCGATATCGGGGCGGTTTGAATTGCCTCTTAAAAAGGAAAACCCCGCAGTTGCGGGGTCTTCTTGGAGGGGTGAGCGACGGGATTCGAACCCGCGACCGCCTGGACCACAACCAGGAGCT
>JBEBXB010000097.1:0-8022 GCA_040391885.1 Conexibacter woesei
GGGGTCGGTTCCGTGGCCAACCCGCCCACCCCGCCGAAGCCGAGTGATCCTGCCGGTGGCGGTTCGGCCGAGTCAGCAGCGAGCTGACCGGCCGCCCGCAGGGCGGGCATCAGACTTTTCGCAACGAGTGTGAGAAGGAAGGGAACCGGAGGGCGTGGGGATGATGCGCATCAGCCATTGTTTGAGGGCATTGGCGGTTGGGTTGACGATCGGCTTCCTGCCGGTAGCCGCGGCGAGCGGCTCGGGTAGCTGGAGCCCACCGTCGGTGCTTGCTCCGACCGTCGGTGTCGACCCCGGCTCAGCCGAGATACACGCGCTGCCTCCCGACGCCGACGATGTCGTGTCGTCGAACAAGCTGCCGCTCGGCGGTTCGCTCGTGACCTACACGGGGGGCTCTCACGTCTACGCGCTCGAACTGGATTCCGGGGGAAATCCTGGGATCCGGCATGACATCTCCGGTGCGAGTGGTGACATCTCCGGGCTGAAGGTCGATTTCTCCTTCTTCGGAGACCGGCGGGAGAGATCGGACGGATCCAAGTACACAAAGTTTCAGCTCAACGCGATCGTCTTCGTCTGGGTCAGTTCCGCTCCGGACGGTTCGAGCCGGGTCATGTCCGGGTCGCTCTCCGTGGACGGCAAGGTCGGGCCGGTCGCGCAACGATCGGAGCTGGCTGTTCCGCCTGACGCAGTTGCTGATCCGGTCGTGGCGGCTGGCGAGACCCTAGACGGGGAAGTCACGGACCGGGGCTTCGCGTGGCGCCAGCGAAACGGTTCGGACTGGCGTATCGCGGTCCGTGTCATCGATGCCGAAGGGGCGGCCAGTCCGGTGAGTTTCGCCTCAGAACCGCTCGGGGAGGCATCCGAGCCCGGAATCGCCTCCATCGGTGCGGGCGAGTATCGCGTAGCCTGGCTCCAGCAGACTCCGCAGGGCAAGAACATCATCACCGCCGGTTTCGACAGCAAGGGCGCGATCAAGCTCTACAAGCCGGTTCCCGGAGCGTCTCCGCCCAATCCCAACGATCCGCCACGGCCGGAGTACGACTACACGCGGTACCAGATCCTTCAACCCACGGAGAATTTCGGCCCCGGTGTTGTCGGTGACCCGTCTGACTTGCGTGTGTGGTCCTCGCGGGCCGGCGTCGTCAGAATGGCCTGGGTCCGAGCTCGTGCGGAGGGTGGGACGACACGACGTGTGATCGAAGGTGTCGGATACATCGACGGCGTTCGCTACTGGGTCGACCGCAGACCGACGGAAACGACACCCCCGGGTTTGCCGGTGAACAACACGCTCGCATTGACCCGATTCTCGCCGATGACACAGGCTGTGACCGATCTCTCGATCATGCCATCGAGTACTGCGAAAGCCCTGGTTGCCTTCCGGTCGGTCGACAGCGGCAAGCACTGGATCATGGGAGGCACGGCCCAGTCAGATGGCACCATGTCGATTCGTGCTAGGGATCGGCATGACAGTGCGGACGCGGGCGGTCATCCCCGGGCCGGGGTCAACAGTCGCGGGGCCACGGTCCTCACTTGGACGGAGTCGTCATCTCAACCCGGGGGGACGGGTTCATGGGCGATGTACACGCCTTCCGGGGGTCGGCCGTCTTGTCCATGCCGCTCGACTTAGGCGGAGGGACAAGCGTCTCGCGGGGTGGTGTGGTCAAGCCAACCGGGATACCCATGGTCTTGAGCGAATCGACCGATAGCGGAAGCCCGGCTCTGCGGCTTTCGGAGTACACGGATCCTCAAGCCGACTTGTTGACGCCGACGGTCAGGTTCGGTCGACAGCGGATCGGCCGCTCCTACACCGCGCCGGTATATGTGACCAACCGGGGTACCAGCCTCTCGACCGTGAACGGGATGTCGTTCACGGCGAACGACGGTCAGTTCTCTCTGGTCGATCCGGGCGTCTGTGTAGGCAACCTCGCCGCCGGTGCCACCTGCGAAGCCTGGGTCCGGTTCACGCCGTCCACAGAGGGCCCGGCGACGGCCACTCTTGCGGTCGACTCCAGTGAAGGGATGCGCGAGGCTGAGATCACCGGGGCCGGCCAGGTCGCGAAGAGCCTGAGGCTCGGGGTTTCCCGGTCACCGGCGAAGGTGCGTGCCGGACGCAAGGTCAGGATCGATGCCACCGTCAGGAACAACGGGGGTGTGCCCGTCAGTCGGGTTCGCCTCTGCGTTTCGACGGGTCGGTGGATCGCGGGGCCCGGAAGACGTTGCGCCAATTTCGAATCAGTGGCGGCCGGAAAGTCGGTCAACCGTGTATTCAGGCTCAAGGTGCGCCGCAACACGAAACGCGGTGGGCCACGCCTCGTCAAGGTGGTGGCGACCGGTGGTGACGTCCTCAACCGGCGCAAGGTCATGCGGGTCCGGGTTCGCTGAAGGCCGGGCCGCTGGGCCTGGCCCTCCGGCTACTTGCCGACGAAGTAGGGCTGATGCCAGGTCCGTTCGGCCCGGCGATGCCAGATGTCGTTGATGTAGGGGTCGATCGACCGCTCGGTGCTGTACCAGCGACCCGAGTACCAGGCTCCCATGCTGCCCACGAGGTCCCCGGCCCGGTAGCGGCGACCGTTGCCTTCGACCGTGTTCAGCCACTTCTGCTTCCCGTCGAAGTAGGAACGGATGATGCCGCCGTAGTAGTCGGCGTTGAAGGCGGTGAAGTTGCGGGCGATCGAGCACTTGCCGCGGCAGTGGTAGGGACGGCGCACCTGGAACAGGCCGAACGAATCACCGTTGTCGCCGAGAGTGGACATCTCCCACCACGATTCCACCGTCGCCACGGCACGCATGGTCCGAGTGTTGATGCCCCACTTGTGGGCCGCCCACTGGATGATCTCATCGGTCGTACCCCGGAAGCGCCCGTTCACGTGGCGCTTGTAGGGCATGTCATTCTTGCGGCGCCACTGGCGCAGCAGCTTCTTGGAAGGGACCCGCCGGTTTGCCTTTCGGTTAGCTGGCCGCGGCTCCCAGCGGTTCCTGGTGACCAGTTTCGCCGCTGCCTTCGAGGTCCGCGGTCCCCAGCCGACCTTGCGCGTCTTCTCCATCCCCGCGGAGGCGGGGGAGGGGGTCGCCAGGGTCGCGGCGGTCATCGCCAGGGCAGCGATGACGGCCACGACGAGGGGTCCGGTTGTGGCGGGGAATCGACCGGTGCGGGGCTCCGATCGGAACCGGATCATGTGGCTCGACTCTCGGGCATCTTCAGGTAGTCAAGCATCTCCGGAGGTTCGCCCAGCGCGGACATCGCGGCGAGCAGCATCCCGCGGCCAAAGAAGCTGGCCACCTCATCAGGCTCACAGTTTGAGATCCGGCACGTTTCGTTGAAGACTTGGTTGAAGCCTTCTCGGATCGGGTCACGCAATTCTTCGACGCCGGCCGACGCGAGTATCTGAAGGTGGCATCGCATGCCATCGATGTCGTTGAGCAGTCCGACATAGGCGATCCCCATCTTCCGGAGCTTGGCGTACGGGTCCTCCTCGGTTGCCGCGGCGGTCTCGAACGTGCCGATCAGGCGTTCGTTGAGAACGTCATGACAAGCGAGGAACAGCGCCCGCTTGTTCTCGAACAGCGAGTAGATGTACGGCTGCCTGATCCCGGCCCGTTGCGCGATCACAGTGGTGGTCGTGCCGGCGTAGCCGGTCCGACCGAACTCGATCAGCGCAGCACGGATCACGTCTTCCCGACGCTCCTCTTGGGTGGCCCTCGTCTTCTTGACTGGTCTTGTCATGAGCGGGAATCATGACTGAACGTGCAAAAGCAGCGTTAAATCACTCGGTCAGGCGCCTTCGTCCAAGACTTCGTCGGCCGCAATCTGGGCCTTTTCGATCTGATCGGCGACCAGGTCGAGGCCCCGGTCCCAGAAGGCGGGATCCGCCAGATCCACCCCGACCATGCGGCCCAGCTCTTCCGGTGCGCGTGACCCGCCCGCGGTCAGCATCTCCAGGTAGCCGGGCACGATCTCCTGCCCTCGCTCCTCGTAGAGGCGATAGACGGAGAGGGCCAGCAGCTGTCCGTAGGAGTAGGCGTACACGTAGCCCGGGGAGCCGATGAAGTGGGGGACGTAGGACCACCAGGAGCGGTAGCCGTCGGTCACTTCGACCGAGTCGCCCAGCAGCTCGGTCTGGGTCTCCGCCCAGAGCTCGCCGAAACGCTCCACCGCCAGCTCGCCTTCGGTCCGGCGGGCGGTGTGCACCCGATCCTCGAACTGGTTCATGGCGATCTGACGGAAGACGGTCGCGATCTGACCCTCGACCGCTTCGGAAAGGAGACCGAGCCGCGAGGCGGGATCCTTCTCGGCGGCGAGCAGCCGCCCGAAGACCAGCTCCTCCGCGAAGACCGACGCCGTCTCCGCGACGGTCAGGGGGGTGTCCTGATGGAAGATGCCCTGCTTCGAGGCCAAGGCCTGGTGCAGCCCGTGACCGAGCTCGTGGGCCAGGGTCAGCACGTCCCGGCGACGGTCCGTGTAGTTCAGCATCACGTACGGGTGGACGGCCGGCACCGTCGACGCGGAGAAGGCGCCACCGCGTTTGCTTGGTCCGGGCGGCGCGTCGATCCAGCGCCGCTCGAAGAACTTCTCGACCACCTCACCGGCTTCGGGGGCGAGCGAGTCGAATGCCTCCTGGACGATCTGGCGTCCCTGGTCCCACTCGATGGCGGCATCGTCGGTGGCGATCGACGCCATGCGGTCGTAGTCGGCGAGCTTCTCGACGCCGAGCAGCTTCGCCTTCGTCCGGTACCAGGACCGGGCCAGTTCATAGCGCCCCTTGACGGCCTCGACCAGGGCCTGGACCGATTCGTCCGAAGCCTCGTTGGAGAGGTTGCGGGTCGCGAGCCAGTGCGGGTAGGAACGAAGGCGGTCCTTGATCGCCTTGTCCTGGAGCAGGGTGTTGAACACGTAGGCCCGGGTCCGGAGCCCGGGCTCGAGCGCCCCGGTGATCGCTTCGGCGGTGGTGCGGCGGATCTCGCGGTCGGGATCGTGGAGCTTGGAAAGGGCGATGTCGAGACTGACCGGTTCCTCACCGCCGGGCAGGTCGACCCTGATCGCGGAGGTCAGCTCGTCGAAGAGGCGACTCCAGGCACCGCCACCGGTGATGGAGAGCTCGGTCGCGATCCGTTCCTCCGGAGCCGTCAGGAGGTGGTCGCGGTACCGGCGCTCGTTGCGCAGGTGATGGGCGCAGAACTCGAGGCCCGGGGTGGCGAGCAGCTCCTCGGCCCGCTCGTCGTCCAGCGCCGCCCACTCGAGATCGAAGAAGAGCAGCTTGGTCTGGATCGCTGTGGCGCGTTCCGAGCCCATCTGGAGCAAGGCGCCGTTCGCCGGGTCGGCGGTGTCGGCGGCGAAGCGGAGATGGGCGAAGTTGAGGGCCCGGCCGGCACGGTCGGAGATGTCCGCCAGCTTGGTCATGGCGACGATGAGGCCGGGGCCGTCGAGCTCCGCGACCTTGCCCTCATACGCCTCGGCGAACTTGGTCGAGGTCTTGTCGGCCTCGTCCAGCAGGGCTGTGACCTGCTCCTCCGGCGTGTCTCCGGGCTCGCCTTCGAGGAGGTCGCCCAGATTCCACGTGACCTCTTCGAGAGCGCTCACGCCGTCTTCCCTTCCTTCAGGCGACGACGGATGATGTAGTCGCCGATCAGGGAGCCGGGCGGTCCGAGCGTGACCACGGTGATCACCGGGAACCACCAACCCCACCACTTCTGCATCGCGCCCCAGGCGCAAAGGCCGATCAGGGCCACGAAGAGCATGCCGTGGATCGGCCCGAGCACCGAGACGATCTCGTGCTTGTCGGCGATCCAGCGGGAAGACCAGAAGAGGGGAATCAGGAGGAGGACGTCCACCACCGCCACGATCGCGATGATGTTGAGGAACCGGATCTCGCGGTTCGGGACAGGGTTCGACACGGAGGGGGATTCGGCCATCTGAGGGGACTTTCGGGTGGGTTCCGGGTTGCCCGGCAAGCTATCAGCCGGATCCGCCCGACCCTGCCCCAGAACGCGTCAGTGCGTCAGGTTGACGCCGGCGTAGACCGTCGCCAGAGTGAGGAGGAAGGTGATCCCCATGAGCGCATGCGAGTTGCCGCGGGCCATGTGGACGAGGACCGAGATGATCGTCAGGACGACCAGCGCCATCTTCACGTGGAAGGGCCCGTAGTCCCACATGTTGAAGTGGGAGGCGATCATCATCCCGGTGAGGAGCAGCACTCCGAGCGCGATCAGCGAACCCGCGCCGAAACGCCGGGCGACGCCACGGATCCATTCGGGATCGGGCGCGGAACGCAGAACGGGGACGACGGTCGCGGCAAGCATGATCTGGCCGCCGAGGAAGAAGGCCATGGCGACGACGTGCAGGAAGATCATGAAAGTCCAGAAGTCCATGCCGAGAGCTTATTGACGCCGCCCCCGGATGGGCTGCGGGTTTCCCGCGGAGCTGCCCGCGGGGGCGAGTTCGTCCTCGCCCGTCCTTACCCTGGGTGTTGACGATGGCGAAGATCCGATCACAACACGTATGCCAGGGCTGCGGCCACGTGGCGATGGCATGGACCGGGCGCTGCCCCGAGTGCGGCGAGTGGAACACCCTGGTCGAAAGCGTCGCTCCGCGGCCGAGTCCGACGAGGTCCAAGGGATCCCCGGCCGCCCGCGGCGCCTCGACGGCGGCGGCGGGCAAGCCGGTCCCCCTGCGGGACGTCGAGGCGGTGCGCACCGCACGTCACGCCACCGGGATCGGCGAGCTCGACCGGGTGCTCGGCGGCGGCATCGTCCCCGGATCGCTGATCCTGCTCGGCGGCTCGCCCGGGATCGGCAAGAGCACCCTCACCGGCATGGCGACCGCCAACCTCCAGGCGGCCGGCCTCGGCACGCTCTACGTCTCCGGAGAGGAGTCCGCGGCCCAGGTGAGGCTCCGCGCCGAGAGGCTCGGCCCGTCGGCGTTGGATGTCTCCGTGTTGGCCGAGAGCTCGCTCGAGGTGGTCCTCGCGACCATCGAGTCCGAGCGGCCGGACGTCTGTGTGATCGACTCGATCCAGACGATGCACAGCCCGGAACTGAGCGGCGCCCCCGGGTCGGTCGGCCAGGTCCGGGAGTGCGCAAACTCTCTGGCCGAGCAGGCCAAGCGCCTTGGGGTCGCCGTGATCCTGGTCGGGCACGTGACCAAGGAAGGCAGCCTCGCCGGGCCGCGCGTGCTGGAGCACCTCGTCGACTGCGTGCTCCAGTTCGAGGGTGAGCGGGAACGGACCTGGCGGACGCTCAGGGCGATCAAGAACCGTTTCGGGGCGACCAGCGAAGTCGGTGTCTTCGAGATGCGATCCGGCGGCCTGACCGAGGTGCTCGACCCGTCGGCCCGGTTCGTGGAGGAGGCGACGGGGGCTCTCGGCTCGGTCGTGCTGGCCTCGATGGAGGGGACCCGTCCGGTCCTGGTCGAAGTCCAGGCGCTGGTCTCGCCTAGCGAGTTGGAGATCCCCCGCCGGGTCGTCAACGGCATCGACCGCAACCGTCTCAGCATGATCCTCGCGGTCCTTGCCCGGCATGCCCGCCTCGGGCTCGGCACGGCCGATGTCTTCGTCAACGTGGTCGGAGGGGTTCGGATCGACGAACCGGGTGCCGACCTCGCGGTGGCGCTGGCGGTCGCGTCGGCTCAGCGGGGCGAGCCCCTGACCGGTCCCGATGGTCGTCCGCTCGCCTGTTTCGGCGAGCTTGGGCTGACCGGGGATCTGCGGCATGTCGGCCATGCCGATCGGCGCGTCGCCGAAGCGGTCAAGTTCGGGCTCGAACCGGTGATAGGCCCTGCCGGCGGCGAGAGACCGGCAGGGATGACCCCCTGCGCGACCGTTCGGCAGGCCTTGAAGGCCGCCCTCGGAGGGTCGGGCTCGGGGCACCGATCCGAGGCCGCCTGAGCGGGTCATCGGCCACTTCGGACGAGGTACCCGGACCGGGTATCGTCCTCCGGATGCGGTAATGGGCCGCAATCGGCCGTCCATCGGCCCGCCAGACCGCATAGACAAGCGAAATCTGGCATAATTGACAGAATGTCGCTAG